>CANJVS010000118.1 GCA_947477755.1 Verrucomicrobiaceae bacterium
AAGCGTGTCTGATCTTCGATGCCAAACACGACACGCCCATCGGCAAACGCGAGCGGGTTCGCTGCCGGAGGCGGCGCGGGATCCGCGGCGAGAACTGCCTGAGCGATGAGGATGAGTGCGATGAATTGGCGTTTCATGGGAAGATCAGTTTATCGTTTGGAAAGCTGCTGCTGAACGGTGCGGACGGTTGGTTCAATGTCGGCTCCGAGCGATTCCTCGCGATGCAGAACACGGCCGTTTTCATCGAGCACAGCGATGAGATTGGAATGAGCGAAGAAGCCTTCGACGAGTTGGAATTTGAAGTTCATGGCGACGGCGAGTTGCTGCACCGTGGCGTCGGGCGCGGTGAGAAAAGTCCAGCGTGCAGGGTTCATTTTCATCTCAGCCATTTTGGCGGTCATCCGCGCAGGCGTGTCGTTTTGCGGATCAATGGAGAGGAAGGTGAAGCCCACTCGATCCGCGTCGGCACCGAGAGCGGTCTCGACGCGCTGCATGTCACTGAAGATGCGCGGGCAGGCGAATTTGCAGCGCGTGAAACCCATGGTGACCACGCGCACCTTGCCGCGCAGACCGGCAAGTGTGACAGGCTTGCCGTCCTGGGTGCGCCATTCGCCAGGCAGATCATAGGGAGTGGTGAAGACACCGGATCGGTTCGTGTCTTTCGCGTTTGCGGTCACGGACTTTGCCGCGCGAAAACCGAGACTGCTGACACAGTAATTTCCCTGAAGACTGGAGCGGAAAGCAAAGCGCATGTAGGCGGCGTAGTTGCTCACATCGGCGGCAAGGAGCGAGCCCGCGCCACAGAAGAGTTGACGCTCCAGCGAGCCGTCGCTGCGCGAGTCGCCCGCGATCATGGTGGAGTTAAAATCATGCACCCACTCCCAGACGAGTCCGTGCATTCCGCGCAGACCGTGGACGTTGATCATGCCGGAATGCACATCTTCCAGCGCCGTTGTGGCAGGCTTGGTGTACCACTCGAGCAACAGGCGCAGGAATGCCTGATCGGTACTGGCATCCGCCCGCGTGGTGTCAGCACGGGCGGCGAACTCCCATTCATCCTGCGTCGGCAGGCGCTTGCCATGGGCTTCACAATAAGCCTGTGCGGCGAACCAGGAGACCAGCGTGACAGGAGCATTGACCGGGGCTTTGGCGCCGAGTTCGAGATCGCCTAACCAGTGGGTGAGATAATTTTTATCGGCCTGCGTGCGCGACACTTTCGAGCGCTGCCACTCAGGGTGTGCTCTGACGAAAGCGAGAAACTCGCCATTCGTCACCTGCATCACATCCATGAAGGTGGGTTGAGCCGCGCGGTTCGTCGCCTCCTTTGCATAGAGCGGCTTGTAGGATCCGCCTGGAATAAAAGCCATGCCGGGCGGTGGTCCGGATGACGCGGCGGATGCGGATCCGGCGAGCAACAGCACGACCAGCAGCAGAAGGCAGCCCGGCCCCCTCATCGACTTCAGGCCAATGAGGCGGACGGACGGACCAAGGTCCGCAAATGGAGTCACCAATGGCATGAACTCACTTGGCGTTAGGCACAGATGGTGTTGCAGCCGCTGGAGGTGTGACCGGCGGGGCGGAGGCCGGAGCCACCGGCGCTGGCGGAGTCGAAGCGGGCACACCGGCTGCCGGCACGCTGCCACGCACTTCCTTGACGAGCGCAGGCAGCACTTCCGTGCCATTGTTGCCCCACTGGTTGTACACATAAGTGAGCGCATTGGCGACCTGCTCGTCATTGAGTCCGAGCTGCGGCATGAGACTCTCATAAGTCTGGCCATTGACGGTGACCTTGCCCTGCAGGCCGTGCAGCACGGTGCTGATGGCGCGCTTGATGTCGGCATTGAGGTAATCCGATTTGGCCAGCGGCGGAAAGGCTTTCGGGATGCCCTGCCCTTCCGCCTGATGGCACGCCATGCAGATGCCGCTGTAGATCATCTTGCCGCGCGCAATGCGCTCCTCCTTGTTCGCCGCCGGCGGCTGTTGTGTGGAGGTCTGGGCGATGGACTGAACGGCACCACCTTCAAATTGGTAGATGCGGTCATCCTGCTTGCCGGAATAGGCGACTTTGTTATCAGGGCCGCTGACCTTGAGCATGCCCAGAGCACCTTTGTTGAAGGCGCGGAAGATCGAGTGATCGACGAGGATGAAGGTGCCGGGGACCTCCAGGCCAAAATCCACCATGGCGGAACCACCCGCAGGAACCAGCGTGGTCTGCACATGATTCTGCGCGGGCCTGACCCCGCCCTCAAGGTACACATTGTCGAAGATTTCACCGATGACATGGAAGGAGGAAATCAAATTGGGCCCGCCGTTGCCGACGAAAAGTCTGACTCGCTCGCCCACCTTCGCGGTCACCGCATTGTCGCCCGCCAGGGCACCGACCGAGCCATTGAAAACGACATAGTCGGGAGTCTCGGTCAGAGCCTTGTCCATGCTGAAGGGTTGCAGACCCGCTTCGCCATTGCTTCCCTTGGTGTAGAACTCGGACTGCATGACATAATACTCTTTGTCCACCTTTGGCAGGCCGCCGATGGGCTCGATGAGGATGAGGCCATACATGCCGTTGGCGATATGCATGCCCACCGGGGCGGTGGCACAATGGTAGACATAGATGCCTGGATTGAGCGCCTTGAACGAGAACACGGACTCATGGCCCGGCGCTGTGAACGAAGCAGCCGCGCCGCCACCGGGGCCGGTGACGGAGTGAAGATCGATGTTGTGAGGCATCTTGCTGTCGGGACGGTTCATCAGATGAAACTCGACCTCATCGTTCTGACGGATGCGGATGAACTTCCCGGGCACGCTGCCGCCGAAAGTCCAGAAGGTGTAGTCCACGCCATCGGCCAGACGTTTCACGACCTCACGAACTTCAAGTTTGATCGTCACCTTCGTCGGATGATCACGGGTGATCGGCGGCGGGACGTTCGGCGCATCAGTGAGCACGGCGTCTTCAGCACCTGACAGGGGTTTGTCCGGCCGCTTCGTGAGATCAGTGACCGTTTCCGGCAAAGACGCGGCAGGGCTGCCAGCGGATGCATAGGAATCCATCGACTTGATCAGGTTGTCCCGGGACACTTTTTCATTCGGGCTCAGCTCCTTGTCGCCGCAGGCAGTGAGGGCGAGTGTGGCAGCGAGGGCGAAGCTGCCCATGAGGGCTGCGGGGATGTGTTGGGCGGGTCGATTCATGGCTGAGTGCTTTTGATGTAGGGTGCTCCGGCCCGGTGATGGCTGCTGATGCTCATGACCTCCGGAAGCCTGGTTGATGTATTACAGAATTTTGTTTCCGTAATAGGCATGTCTGCTCACGCTCATTTGATCAAGACTGAAACCGCCGCTGATCCTTGCCTTGATTGCTCGCATTTTGTCAAACGGCCGCAGATCTGATCAGGCTCTTCCTCCGACTGAGGCGGCCGAACGGCTCAAAAAGGGCTGACTGTCTGGAACTGCCCGGTGCCACGCTGGTTGAGCGCAACAAATAGCCGGAAGTGGAGCGCCGCACCATCGCTGCCTAACAACATGCAAGGCTGACGCTTCACGCCCACATGTTGCGGTCCAGCGTGCGGTAGTTCACGGCTTCCAGCACGCTGTCGGTATCGATCCTCTCCAGGCCTTTGAGATCGGCGAGTGTGCGGGCCACTTTGAGGATGCGATCATGCGCATGAAGGGGTCACCAGATGAGATGGCTTGCACGCAAAAAAGCGCTGGCAGCGGTGCCTGAGCCGCTGAGGCTGTACCAACATGAAGCCAACGCATCACAACCCTGATCTGACCAGAGATATTGTTATCCAGTTGCACCCATCCTCCGATGAACGTATGCCAAAAATGTCAAAAGACTGAGAACCTGGAAATCAAACTATCCAAGGGGATAAAGCAATGATTGTCATGAATCGTCTCCTGACCCTTTCCTGTGACCAGAGATATTGCTATGCAGTTGCACCCTTCTCCGATGAACGTAAGTCAACAAATCAAAAGACTGAGAACGGGGAAATCAAACTATCCAAGGAGGTAAAGCAATGATTGTCATGAATCGTCTCCTGACCCTTTCCTGCGCTCAGTCCACAAGGGCACGTCCAGTACCCCGTCTTCACCCCTCCGCCCCCGCTCACCAGCTTGCTCGTCCGGTTGTTCGCTGGTGGGGTGAAAACTGAGCCGCCGTGTGCTGCCGGTGCCGTTAGGGACAGCGCATGGGTCAGCACGCAAACCCAGCCTGCGATACGTTGCTTCATGTGCAGCAAACTACTTCTTCGTTAGTCGGAGTTTGTTTTCATCCCATTTCCAGTGTTGATCACCAACTTCAATCTCATCACATGAAATCCAGTCAGGTGCAGACATCAGTGGCACGAATTGAAACTCGCTTGGCGGTGCCTCAAATACGAAGGCGCGCGCGACTTTATGCTTTTGCTTGTCTGTGACGATGAGATGAGCCGTGAAGCGATCAATCTCATGACTGCACCAGAGTTGGGCCTTCCATTTTCGATCAGGACTGCTGCTTGGCGATTTAGGCCAAGCCCATTCATTGACCAGTGATTCTGAATGTTTAATCGCCTGCCTGAACTCATCAGCACCTATACCTGTTTGTAATGAAACCATCTCCAGACCGCAGCAGAGAGCTTTGAATGCAAACTCCTTTTTTTGACGGACATCGAGTTTGAAGTAGCTCGCGAGGTCACACTGGAGATACACATCCATGACACCCCCAATCACGACGAAGTTACGTTCAGGCACGGATTCACAACACAGCACCAAAACCTTCCAAAAATTAGGCGTTTGTATTTTCGGTAAGTGCCTTTCAATCAAAGCTGCGATGTGACGAGTCTGCACACGAAACTGGTAGTCTGTATCGCGACTCAATCCACGCGATCCTAATCCTATTTCACTCAGTTTTGACATATTACCTCGACCTCCTCCTTGTGGTTGTTGTCTTCTTGGGTGTTGGTTTTGGTGATTTATGACGCTCTAAGGAATGCTTATTGGCAAATAAGCGATCCGTATTTCCTTGTTCCCATTGTTTAGCTTCTCCTCGATTATTTCCAATCCCTTTGACCGGATCTGTTGCTGCATACTTTTCATGACCAGCTTCTTTATTCCAGGCATTAAAACAAAGTGTCTGTCCCTCTGTAAAGTTCACGGCTATGTAGCAACTGGTAGTCAGCAAGGCCGACGCTTCACGCCCACATGTTGCGGTCCAGCGTGCGGTAGTTCACGGCTTCGAGCACGCTGTCGGTATCGATCTTCTCCAGACCTTTGAGATCGGCGAGCGTGCGGGCCACTTTGAGAATGCGATCATGTGCACGGGCGGAGAAATTCATCTCGCTCATCTGATGCTCCAGGAAGGCGCTGCTTTCGGCATCCAGCTCACAATGCTTCTTGATCAGACGCGGTGTCATGCCGCTGTTGGTGTGGATGCCTTTATTGCCCTTGAAGCGTGCGGACTGGATGGACCTGGCCTGCTCGACACGGGCACGAATGACGGCGGATGACTCGCCGGGCTCGGTGTTCATGAGCGCCTTGTAGTCCACCAGCGGCACTTCCACATGCAGGTCGATCCGGTCCAGAAGCGGACCACTGATGCGCTGACGGTACTTTTGAATCATCGGCGGGCTGCAGCGGCAGGCGCGTTTGAGATCGCCGTAGTAACCGCACTGGCAGGGATTCATGGCGGCCACGAGCATGAACATGGCCGGGAAAGTGACGGTGCCGGCGGCGCGGGAGATGGTGACCCTGCCATCCTCCAGGGGCTGGCGCATGACCTCCAGGGTGCTGCGGCGGAACTCGGGCAATTCGTCGAGAAAAAGCACGCCGTGATGCGCCAGCGAGACCTCACCGGGCCCGGGATTCGTGCCGCCGCCGAGCAGGCCGGCATCACTGATGGTGTGATGCGGAGAGCGGAAGGGCCGGGTGGCGACGAATGCCTGCGACTCGCTCAGCAGGCCGCCGACGCTGTGGATTTTTGTTGTTTCAATGGCCTCCTCCTCGGTCATGCCTGGCATGATGGTGCCGACCCGCTTGGCGATCATGCTCTTGCCGGTTCCCGGTGGCCCAACCAAAAGGATGTTATGTCCGCCAGCCACGGCGACTTCGATCGCGTGCTTGGCATCGCCCTGCCCCTTCACGTCGGCGAAGTCGATGTCGTAATGCGCGGCCGCGGCAAAGAACTCGGTGGCGCGGCACGGCTCACAGGGAAGCTCGATGTCGCCTTTGAGATACTCCACGACCTCCCGCAAATGCTGCACGCCAATGATGTCGATCCCGGCGACGACGCTGGCTTCGATGGCGACGCGTTTCGGCACGAGCAGGCGTTTGCGGCCCTTGGCGCGGGCTTCCAGAGCCACGGCAAGCAAACCGGGCACGGGGCGGATTTCCCCATTGAGCGCGAGCTCGCCGATCATGGCCGTCTCGGCGAGCACGCTGATCGGCAGCTTCACTCGATGCGCGATGAGTGAGATGGCGATGGGCAGATCGAAGCCGGGGCCCTCTTTTTTCAAATTAGCGGGCGCGAGGTTCACCGTGGTCACGCCGTCATTCATGGCAAAACCACAACTGGCGATGGCCGCCGTGACCCGCTCACGACTTTCTTTGATCGAGGTATCGGGCAGACCGACGATGAACATCTTGGGATTGCCGCCTCCATCATGGGACTCGATTTCCACCTCGGCGGCGTTGACTCCGAGGATTGTGGCTGAGTAGGTGCGGGCGACCATGAGTGAATTTTTGTAAACGGAGATTTAAATCAGAACAAGGGTGTCGTTGCCAGCATTGAATCACTGCCTAGCATCACATCATGACTGAACATCCACCCTCCATCGGCATCATCGGCGGCTCCGGCTTATACGATTTGGAGGGTTTCGAGGGGCGTGAAGAGATCAGCGTGGAGACACCCTTTGGCCCGCCCTCGGACGCTCTGGTGACTGGCATGCTGGCCGGACGTCGTGTGTACTTTCTGCCCCGGCACGGCAAGGGCCACCGCATCCTGCCCACCGAGCTGAATCACCGGGCGAACATCTGGGCACTGCGCTCGCTCAATGTGCGCTGGATCATCGCGGTCACCGCCGTGGGCAGCTTGAAGGAAGCCTACGCGCCGCGTGATGTGCTGTTGCCTGACCAGTTCTTTGACCGCACCAGCCGCCGTGAGCATCACACCTTTTTCGGACGCGGCATCGTCGGTCACGTGGCCTTTGCTGATCCGATCAGTGCGGGCTTGCGTGAGTTGCTGCGGGATGAGGCCACTGGTGTCGGCGCCCGCGTGCATGATGGTGGCACCTATGTGTGCATGGACGGCCCGGCTTTCTCCACCCGGGCCGAGTCGCAGGCGCATCGGCAACTCGGATTCGATGTCATCGGCATGACCAATCTGCCTGAAGCCAAGCTCGCGCGTGAAGCCGAAATCGCCCTCGCCACCCTGGCCATGATCACGGATTACGACTGCTGGAAAACCGATGAAGAGCACGTCACCGCAGACGCCGTGATGGAGCATGTGTCAGCCAATGCCGCGATGGCCAAAGC
>CANJVS010000119.1 GCA_947477755.1 Verrucomicrobiaceae bacterium
CGCCCAGTTTCGCAGGACGGATGTCGGGGCCAGAATGAGGGATGGCCGGTCCATGCGGCCGGCCATTTTTTCGGTGAGCAGATGGGCCAGGGTCTGCACGGTTTTCCCCAGGCCCATGTCATCCGCCAGGATGCCGTGCAGGCCGAATTCGCGAAGGAATTGCAGCCAGGAAAGGCCCTCGCGCTGATACGGGCGCAATTGGGCTTTGAGGCCTTCCGGCGGTTCCGCGAGAGTCATCTCCGTAAAGCCGGCAAGGCGCTGCTGCAGTGCCGCCAGTTCAGCCGGCGCGCGGATGGGCAGGCCGTCGAGTTTGCTGCTGATTTGAGCGGCACGCAGCTTGTCGAGGTGAAGTTTGCCATCCTTTCGGGTAGGCCGTGTGGTCAGGAGTTCATCGAGAAAACGCAGCAGCACGAGGAGACGGCGGGCAGGCACTGAGAGCACGGGATTGCCCGCACCGGGCAGAGACAGGAGAAACTGCTGGTCGAGATTCTGCTCCAGCACTGCGGGTGTGAGCCCCTGATCAATGCAGTCAACAAGCAGGGGCACGAGGGAGATGCGCTGCCCTTCGATCTCGATCCCGAGATCGAGTGAAAAACTGTCGCGCCCCGCCGCGTCGCTCTGCAGGTCGGTGAACCAGGCGTCGTCGCCAGCCTCATGAATGGCGTAACCAAAGTCGGCGCTGATCTCGATCTCCCAGCCGTCGCTCCGCAGTGCTGGCACCTGATCACGGATGAACTGGGACCAAAACACGGCCTGTTTGGCTTCGGGTGCGGTCATGAGGTGGTGGACGTTTTCCGCAGCGCGAACCTCAGGCATGGATTGGCTGAGCAATTGGAGCCCTGCATGCATGAGATCAGCCGTCATGAGCCGCTCCATGCCCAGATTGCGCTTGAGACTGAACATGGTTCCGGATTCATCACTCCAGCGCGCGCCGGTGCCGCGGCTGAGCAGTGGAAAATGCTGCGGACAGCCCTCATAGCTCACCGAGGGCTCGGCCACGCCAATGCTCAGGCTGCTGTGCAAAAGTGCACTGCGTCCGGCTTTGAGATGCGGTCGTTCGATGCTGATGCGTCGCAGATGCAATCGGGGGCGTGGCTGATCGTTGTCGATGGATTGAGCTTTCTCTTCACCCGAGGCCGTGCCGCTGATGCCGCCGTCAGCGACCGTGGCCAGGCCTGGTCGTGCGATTTTTTCAATCAGCGCACGCTCACTTTCCAATTCGAAGACCAGCATCAACGCGGCGGCATGATCGCAGAGCGAGCGGGAATGGCAGGTGCACTCGGTGGTAAGATGCAAATCGCCGTTGTCCGTGAGTTTGAGTCGGAGTCGCGTCTCCTGGTAGGTCTGATTACTGCGGCCCACTTCGCCAAAGATCTCTACTTCGCTGTTGCTGAGGATGGTGGTTCTGGCGACCTGGGTATGGGCTTTCTGCCATTTCGCCGCCAGTTCAATGTCCCGGCGTTTGAACAGCCACATCCACGATTTACGGCGCACTTGAGACCAGAGCTGGGAGAAGGGAAAAGAGGTCACGCGGGCGTTCTCGGATAGCGCGTGTCGTTCCTGAAGCAAGGGCAACCCGGAACAAAAAATGTTTCATCCGTATTTGATGATCGGGATGAATTGTTTTCTCGTATCCTGTGATGCCGGGATATTCTACTGCCATGATTTCTTCATCTCTTTCCACGGCGCGCTGGATTCTCCTGATGGGACTTGGACTACAGGGAATGGTGCAGGCTCAACTTGGTGATTCGGTGCGGCAGGTGATCGTGGCGCGCGCTGCGACATGGAACTCGAACACGGCAATTCTTCAGGCCTATCAGCGCAGTTCCAGGCGCGAGTCATGGACGCCGGTGTTTGAACAACCCGTCCCGGTACTACTTGGGCGTGCCGGGCTGGCCTGGGGCAGGGGAGTTTTCAATCCACCGCAGAATGGTGTGCCTCTGAAGGTGGAAAAGGACTGGCGTGCTCCGGCGGGAGTTTTTCAGCTTGGCATCCTCTTTGGTTACGCGGATGCAGCACCGGCAGGTTCACGCTGGCCGTATCATCAGGTCGGTCCATTGGATGCGTATGTGGATGACCCGAACAATCCGTATTACAACCAGCATGTCAGCATTGATCCTCGCAACGTGCCACCCTGGTTTGAGAAGCAAAAGATGCGGCTCGGTGACTCGGCCTACAAATGGATGCTGGAGATACGCCACAATCAGAAGCCTGTCGCGCCAGGCTATGGCAGCGCGATTTTTTTCCATGTACGCCGTGGTCCGGCGAAACCGAGCGCAGGCTGCACGACCATGGCGGTGGAAAACCTGGAATTGCTGATCCGCTGGCTCGATCCGAAGGCATCCCCGCATTATGTGCTTTTGCCCCAGGCCGATTATGATTATCTGCGCGGGTCCTGGCACCTGCCATAGTTCACACCTCCAATGATGATCCGCTCCATTCCAGTTCTCTTTCTTGCGCTCGCGAGCATTGCCTTCCCGGCTGACTTGAAACCTGGAGAAGCCATTTTTGGCAGCGCGCATCACACCGAATATGTACCAGGCGAACTGCCACTGGTCATCTCGGCACCGCATGGTGGCGCGTCAAAGCCCGAGTCGATCACCAGCCGCACCTATGGGGTCCGTGATGCGGATGCGAATACGCAGGATTTGGCGCGGAGAATCGCTGAGGAGATCCGAAAAAAGACGGGCAGGCAAATGGATCTGATCATCAGCCACCTGCACCGCAGCAAGCTGGATCCGAACCGCGAGATCAAGGAGGCGGCGCAGGGTGATGCTGTGGCTGAGAAGGTCTGGGCTGAATATCATGCCTTCATCGATCAGGCTCTCACAGCGGCGGTGGCCAGGCATGGCCGGGCTTTCCTCATTGATCTTCACGGCCAGGCTCACAAAGACATCCGGGTGGAATTGGGATACATGCATTCCGCGGCTGATTACGCGCAACCTGAGGCCACACTCAAGGGCCAGGCGTTTGCAGCGAAGGGCACTTTAAAACTGATCACGGATCTGCATTCGGACGTACCATACACAGACATCCTGACCGGACCGCAAAGCCTTGGCGCACTGATTGAAGAGCGTGGTTTTCCCGCGACACCCAGCCCGCGGATGCCTGTGCCGAGCGAGCCGTATTTTCGCGGCGGTTATACCGTTTTCCGTCATGTGAAGGCGGAAAGAAATGTCGCAGGCCTGCAGATCGAAGCGAATCGCATCCGTCTGCGAGACACTCCTGAAAACCGGCAACGCTTTGCCGAGTCGCTGGTCAGCGCTTTGCAGGTGTATCTGCCGAAGTGGATGAATCTTGAAATCAAGTAAGCGGTCATGGCTCTGAACATCCTGCGCAACATGCTGCATACTCCAGTGATGGAGATGATTCGGCATTTGAAGCACTCGCCGGGCATGACCGTTGGCGAACTGGCCGCGGCCATGAAGATGAGCTACATGGGGGTGAAGCAGCACTGCGTGGAGTTGGAGAAAAAGGGTTATCTGGATACCTTTCGCCGGCCTGTGCCGCATGGACGGCCCGAGAAACTTTATCGATTGACCGGGAAACTCGATCCGCTTTTTCCGGCGGTGACTTCGGTCATGTTGCTGGAGATTCTGTCGCTTGCAGAGCGGATCTTTGGTCCGGCAGCACCGGAGAAGATGCTGCACACCTGGTTTCATGAAAAGGCGGAACGCTGGGCGCTGAAGCTGGAGAAGGAGACCCTGCTGGAAAACAAAGCCATTGTGCTGGCCCGCTTGCGTTCGGCTGATGGTCACATGTGCGTGGTGGAGACGGACAACTCCGGCACTCTCCGCTTGGTGGACTACCATGTGCCACTGGCGGAGATCATGGAGAAATACACCGTGATTTCAGAGGTCGAGCGTGACGTCATTGAGCGACTGCTCGGGCAGCCTGTGGAGCGGACGATGGAGGTCCACTCGGGACTGAAGCGCGTGATCTTCCGCATTCATTAGGCCAAGGGAAATCAAGCGGGAGTCGACGTGGAGGCAAGGGAGTGATGGAATCGGGATTTGACGCTGCGTTTGACGTGGAGAAACGCCACGGTTAGATGCTCGCATGTCACGCATCGGCACCCCCCTTTCCTCGTCGGCCACCAAAGTCATGCTTCTCGGCTCAGGTGAGTTGGGAAAAGAAGTCGTTATTGAACTGCAACGCCTCGGCTGCGAGGTGATCGCGGTGGATCGCTACGCCAATGCGCCTGCCATGCCGGTGGCTCATCGTGGTCATGTCATTTCCATGCTGGATGGTGAGGCCCTGCGCCGGATCATTGAAGTCGAGAAACCAAATTACATCGTGCCTGAGATTGAGGCCATCGCCACGGACACGCTGCTCGAGCTTGAGGATGAAGGCTACACCGTGGTGCCAACCGCGCGTGCGGCGAAGCTGACGATGAATCGCGAAGGCATCCGCCGTCTGGCGGCCGAAGAGCTTGGTTTGAAGACCTCACCCTATGTATTTGCCGGCACGGAGAGCGAGTTCCGCGCGGCGATCGCGGAGATCGGCATGCCATGTGTGGTGAAACCGATCATGTCCTCGTCGGGCAAGGGGCAGAGTGTTGTGAGGGGCGAGTTCGACATCGCACACGCCTGGCAATATGCGCAGGAAGGCGGCCGGGCCGGAAAGGGCAAGGTGATCGTCGAAGGGTTCGTCGAATTCGATTACGAGATCACCATGCTGACCGTGCGTCACGTCGGCGGCACTTCATTCTGCGCGCCGGTTGGCCATACGCAGATCAAGGGTGATTACCGTGAGTCGTGGCAGCCACATCCGATGTCGCCCAAGGCGCTCGAGGCAGCCGAGCACATGGCGGGCAGCATCACCGAGGCGCTTGGTGGCCGCGGTCTCTTTGGTGTGGAGATGTTCATCAAGGGTGATGATGTGATTTTTAGCGAAGTTTCGCCACGGCCGCACGACACGGGTCTGGTGACATTGATCTCGCAGGACCTGTCCGAGTTTGCTCTTCATGTGCGCGCCATCCTTGGCCTGCCGATCCCGAACATTCATCAGCATGGCCCGAGCGCGAGCTGCGCTGTTCTGGTGGAAGGTGAGTCGAGCACCGTGCAGTTTGGTTCACTCGACAAAGTTCTCGCCGAACCGGACACGCAGGTACGCTTGTTTGGCAAGCCGACAGTGAGCGGTCAGCGCCGGATGGCGGTCACGCTGGCGCGGGCCGAAAATGTCAACGCGGCCCGGGCCAAGGCTCACCGTGCAGCACAGGTGATGGAGATCCGTCTGTAAATGGTCACCTCATCGCACCCGGAACTCGACTGGCTGTACCAGACGCAGATGTATGGCATCAAGCTTGGATTGGACAACGTCCACAAGCTGCTCGCCGAACTGGAACTGCCTGGACCCGGAATGAAATTCATCCACATCGCAGGCACGAATGGCAAAGGCAGCACCTGCGCCTTCATGCACTCGATGCTGAAATTAGCGGGCATCAATGCCGGGCTATTCACCTCGCCGCACCTCGTGCGCTTCAATGAACGCATTCGCGATGCGGAGCGCGAGATCACGGATGAGGAGATCGAAGCCGGTTTGGCGAAGCTGCGAGGCATCGTGGCTGACTGGTCTGCGCATCCGACCTTCTTTGAGCTGACCTTTGCCCTGGCTCTGGACTGGTTTAGGAAGCGCGGATCGCCGTGGGTCATTCTTGAAACCGGTCTCGGTGGCCGTCTCGATGCCACGAATGCAATCACGCCGGAGGTGAGTGTCATCACGCGCATCGGACTCGATCACAGGGAGCAACTTGGAGACACGCTGGCAAAGATCGCCGGAGAAAAGGCCGGCATCATCAAGGCTGGAGTGCCTGTCGTGACAGGCGTGCAGGCACCTGAAGTGCTGGCTGTTTTACAGCAGGAGGCCAGGGTAAAAAAAGCTGAACTGATCCTCGTGGACAGGCCTTTGACAGATGTTCAAATCGGGCTCGATGGGCGCCATCAGTCCTGGAATGCTGCGCTGGCACTGGAGGCGGTGCGAGAGGCGGATGTGCGCATGCCGGCCATTCTCCTGGAGAGTGCGCTAAAGGAAGTGCAGTGGCGCGGCAGATTTCAGCGGATGCGAGGTGACCGCATCATTCTGGACGGAGCACACAATCCCGAGGCCGCTGCGGCGCTCGTTAAAACGTGGCAGGCAATTTTTCCCGGCGAGACGGCAGAGATCATCTTTGCTGCCGCCCGCGACAAAGATGTGGCTGGCGTGCTCGAGGCGCTCAATCCCATTGTCGCAGCCTGGCACTTCACCACCTTCCGCTCACCACGGGCGATGCCGGTGGCTCAATTGAGGGAGATTCTCGATGGCTGCGATCTGCAGGATGTTCCGATCACGGAGCATGAGGATTTTTCTCTGGCGCTTCAGGCAGCATCTTCGCGGAGGCAACTCGTGACCGGCTCACTTTATCTGGTGGGTGAGGCTCTGGCATTGCTGGAAGGTGAAGCTTCGGCGTTTCAGGCGAGCCTGCAGTGATGAGGTCCTGCTGAAAAAGCAAAGAGCACGGATCAAATGACCCGTGCTCTTCGAAATTGATCCTTAGATCGTGGGAGGATTAGTAGCGATCGCCACCACCACCGCCGCCGCCGTAGCCGCCGCGACCACCGCCGCCGCCACCACCGCCGCTGTAGCCACCACGGCCGCCGCCGCCACCGCCACCGCCACCGTAGCCGCCGCGACCACCGCCGCCGCCACCACCACCAGCGCGCTCTTCTTTTGGACGAGCTTCATTGATTGCGAGCTTGCGGCCCATGAAGTCTTTTTCGTTGAGAGCATTGATCGCCTCGCTCATCGCGGTAGGGGAGTCCATGGTCACAAAGGCGAATCCGCGAGGGCGTCCGGAGACGTGATCCACAGGAAGGAAGAGATCGGTCACAGAGCCGAAGTCGGAGAAGAGCTGACGGAGATCAGTTTCAGTGGCTGTGAAGGGCAGGTTGCCCACATACATTTTGGTATTCATAACGTTGTCTTAAATGCAGACAGCCAGGTTAGAACAGCAACAAGCTCCGATTTCGGATTTCAGAACACCACCGAATCCGTAGAATCACCTGATGAGCAGCTTCGTATGGCCCTAACCAGGTTGACTTGCACGGCCCTTGTCGTCGTTATCCGGGTAATAGCAAACATTCTTTTTGAAATATCCCCGGGAGCGTGCTGCATGGCCGGGCTGGATTGCGCCTGAGTTCCCGGATTTATTCCCTCGATCATGCGCCAATTCTGACGCAGCCTAACCATCTTCACGCATCCAACTCCAGACAACATGGCCGAAACCCCTTCCTCCAGAATCCTGCCGATTTCCTCCCACGCACCTGAGTTTGAACTCCCTGACGCGCATGGCAGGATGCATGCGCTCGATGACGTGCGCGGTCCGCGCGGCCTGATGGTGATGTTTGTCTGCAATCATTGTCCCTTCGTGGTGCATCTGGCCTCTGCTTTAGCCGGATTTGCCAAAGAGCTTGAAGGGCAGGGAATCGGCGTCGTCGCCATCAACTCAAACGACA
>CANJVS010000120.1 GCA_947477755.1 Verrucomicrobiaceae bacterium
GAAATCTATGCGCCCAACCCTCTACTGGCTCGTTTCGTCTGCGGTCGCCGTGCTATCCATGCATGCAGCGGCTGAAACGAATACTGATAGCCAGTTGCTGGCACTGACAAATCCCTCGCTGCATTCTCATGCCGTCTCTGAATCAGCCAGAGCCGTGCTTCTTGGCATAGGTATCATGGCGGTTGCCTACACCTATCGGCGGGCATGGCTGAATCGCAGCGGCCAGTACTCACACTAGGTCGGATCGCGTTTTGGTGTGATCATTGATTTGGATTCATCTTGCTCATGATGTGCCATTTTGCGCGCCTGTTCCGCTTCCTTTTTTAGTGGCTTTCAGACGGGCAGCTTCGCATTTCCCGGTCACAGACGGGCGCATGTTCTTCAAAAATCCCGTGCCTATTGCACCTTTCATGAGCATTCATCTGCATGACCTACCTCGACGCCAACGCCACGACCCCACCGGACCCTGAGGTGGTCAGGGCGATGTTGCCATGGCTGACGGAACACTATGGGAATCCCTCAGCCAGCCATGCGGCAGGACGTGAATCAAAGAGGGCGTTGGAAAAAGCACGCAGACAAGTCGCCACAATGATCGGTGCAACCGCTGAAGAAATCGTTTTCACCAGCGGGGCCACCGAGAGCATCAATACCGTGATTCTATTCGCGCAGCGCGAATGGCCTGAACGTCCGCTGCTGATCATCAGCGCGGTGGAACATGCCGCAGTGATTGAGAGTGCAGGACGATGGGAAGCGTTCGGCGGCCGGGTAAAGCGCGTGCCAGTGGATAACCATGGAATCGTGAAACTCGAGGCACTGCAATCGGCCCTGGAACCAGGGCGCACGGCCCTGGTTTCAATCATTTGGGCAAACAACGAAACGGGCGTTATTTCACCGATGGCCGAGATCGTGGCCATGGCACATGCATCCGGCGCTCCCGTCCATGCAGATGCGGTGCAGATGGTTGGAAAACTGCCCGTCGACATTGGGACGGTGCCGTTGGATTATCTGAGCCTGAGTTCGCACAAGATGCATGGAGTGAAAGGATGCGGCGCTTTGTTTGTCAGCCGCCGCGCACCGTTTCATCCTCTACTGATCGGTGGCGGGCAGGAGTCCGGAAGACGCAGCGGCACAGAAAATGTGCCAGGCATTGTGGCGATGGGGAAAGCGGCGGAATTGGCGCAGAACGATTACGCCCGTGATTTAGCGGCTTTGCGTGATGAATTTGAGCAGCGCCTCTGTGCTGGCTGGCCGGGTGCTGTGATTCATGGCAGCCAGGTGCCACGCCTGCCAAACACGACGAGCATTTGCCTGCCCGGTGTCGATGCGGCAGCGCTGCTTATCCTGCTGGATCAGCGCGGCATCGCCTGTTCAGGCGGATCAGCCTGCCACACGCCGTCTCTGCATCCCTCCCACGTTCTGGCAGCGATGGGATACCATGTAACCCACGCGGCGAGCACACTGAGATTTTCATTCTCGCGCATGAACACTCGGGATGAAGTGAGCGCGGCGGCAGAAGAGGTGATCCGCTCCGCACGGCACATTCTCGATCAGCGTGATACACTCGGCAGCCCGGTTGAGTTTGCCTGATCAGGGAATCTTGATGATGCCGATCGTGACATTGTCCTGGCGCTCGTGATTGATACGGCGAATGGCAAAAAGAATGGCCTCCGTGATCTTGTCCGCAGAGGAGTTCCGGCCAAAACCAATCAATTCCTCAAGTGCTTTGTGGTCCAGGACAAAAATACCATCGCTGGCGGCAATGATGATGTCCCCTGAAAATAATGGCACCGGTTCTGGAGGAGAATCGATCAACGCAATCGGTAAACCAAGCAGGGCGCTCTGCAAAGTGTGACGATCAGGATGATGAGCGGCCTCGTCCTCGCTGATTAAGCCCTGCTTCACACGCTCATCCAGCAGCGCCGTTAGAGAATGGTCGGCGTTCATCCGAACGAGCCTGCCTTTCCGATAAAGAAACAGAGGTGAATCACCGACACTGATCCATTCCATCTGATCCTTGGCTGCAAGAACGGCGAGCATGGTCGTTCCCATCGGGGTGGTCACGGCAGGCATCCGGCCCGAGATGTAGCCAAGCGTTTCATTGGCCGTGTCCACAGCGGCCCGCAGGCGCCGGCTCTGACTGCCATCCTTCTCGTGAAAGGCCCGGACAAAGGCATTCACGGCGATGTAACTGGCCACGCTGCCACCAGCATGCGCACCAAGGCCGTCACCAACGACGAGGAGAAGTTTTTGCAGGGCTCCATCACCTGACTCCGTAGCATCGGCAAAGGCATAGTAATCCTCTTGGTTATCCCGTTTCCCACGATACTGGCGGGCGGCAAAGTCCCTCTCCTGCACAAAAGAACTCAGCGCAGGCGATGTCATCGGTGAAAGTGGAACGCGCTTGGTCACTCGGCTGAGAAAGAAAAAATCGTGGTGTGAAGATAAGTATCGCCCGGAAGCAGTGTCGCGGATGGAAACTGTGGTTTGTTCGGGCTGTCGGGATACTTCTGGGTTTCCAGGCAGAAACCATGGCGTTTTTCATAGACGTGACCAGCCTTGCCCTGCACGCCTTTGAGATGGTTGCCCGTGTATAACTGCACACCCGGCTCCGTGGTGGTGACTTCCATCACACGGCCGCTTTTCGGGTCTTTGACTCGTGCGGCAAGCTTCATCCCCTGCCCCTTCAAAACGTAATTGTGATCATAGCCCTTGCCCTGTACAAGCGGTTTAAAGTTTGACTCAATGCGCTCGCCAATGGGATGAGCCTTGGTGAAATCCAGCGCGGTTCCAAGCAGGCTTTCCAGTTCGCCCGTCGGGATCAATTCGTCATCGGTAGCGGTGAATCGGTCCGCCGGGATCATCATCTCATGGGCAAGCACGTCGCCACGGCCTTCACCGGCCAGGTTGAAATAGCTGTGATTGGTGAGGTTGACGACGGTTGGCTTGTCGGTTTTCGCTGAGTAGTCGATGCGCAGTTCATTTGCCTCAGTGAGCTGGTAGGTGACGACACAGTCGAGCTTCCCGGGAAAGCCTTCTTCACCATCAGCACTCGTGTATTTCAATTCCAACGCATTCTTGGTGGCGAGAACAGCGGCCTTCCATACCACTGCGGCAAAACTGACCTTGCCGCCATGGATGTGATTCCTGCCGGAGTTCGCTGTCACCCGATACTCCGCGCCATCCAGCCTGAAGGCAGCGCCACCGATTCGGTTGGCGTAGCGACCGGTGAGGCAACCAAAATGCGGGTGCTTGCCAAGATAGGATTCCAGCGCGTCAAAACCGAGCACAACGTCCGCCATCCGGCCCTCGCGATCCGGCACTTTAATCGCGACAATGATTCCGCCATAATTAGTTATCCTCACCTCCATGCCCCTGGCGTTCCGCAGGCTGAAAAGCTGCACCTCATTGCCCGAGGCCGTCTTCCCCCATGTCTCGCCCGTGACTGCAGCATGAGAGAAAGCAAGATTAAGAACAAGAGCGGTAAGTATCGCGCGGAGGGTCATAAATCGGAAGGACACGGATTGTGGCGGTTGCCGCCCTTTCCCGCAACCAGTGAATACTACCACACCACGTTGAGACACGGCGCAGATTGGTTTTCAATCAGATCCACAGAAATAGAATTTTTCGAAAATTCACCACCGAACCAGGTAAATGCTGAGCGCAAAGCACACGGGCATTATTTTCGTGCCAACAGTGTTTCTCCGGTCATCTCGGCAGATTTTGCCACGCCTAGCATGTCGAGCAGGGTCGGTGCAATGTCGGCAAGCTTGCCGTCTTTGACCGTGTAGCTGCAGGCATCGGCGGCAACGTAGATGCCATGGACAAGATTGGTCGTGTGGGCGGTATTGGGACTGCCGTCGGGATTGCGCATGAGCTCGCAGTTGCCGTGGTCGGCGGTGATGAAGAGCTTACCACCGAGTTCGAGCACTTTTTCGACGATCAGCCGCACACCGAGATCAATGGTCTCGCAGGCATGAATGCCAGCTTCAACGACGCCAGTGTGGCCAACCATGTCGGGGTTGGCGTAGTTCATGATCACCAGATCGTAATTCTCCAACCGGTGCATGACCTCAAAGGTGAGGTCCGGGGCGCTCATCTGCGGTTTTTTATCGTAGGTGGGCACCTCCTTCGGACTGATGGCCAGGTAGCGATCTTCACCAACATTGGGCTCCTCAATGCCACTGTTGAAGAAGAAAGTAACGTGCGGGTATTTCTCCGTCTCAGCGGCGCGGAGTTGAGTGAGTCCCGCTGCCGCGACAACCTGACCAAGATTGTTGCTCAGGCTTTCAGGGGCGAAAATAACCTGAGCGCCAAGGTCGTAGTAGTTGGCATCGTATTCGGTGAGTGTGAAGTAGTTGGTGCGCGGATGCACTTCACGGTCAAAGCCCTCGAAACCGGTTTTCAAAAAGGCATCACTAAGCTGGCGGGCCCGGTCGGCACGGAAATTGAACCAAATGATGGCGTCACCATCGCGGATGCGCTGCTCGTTGGCATTTGAGAAGATCATCGGCTGCATGAATTCATCACCACGTGGGTCACTTGAATAAGCTGCTTTCACGGCGGCACCGGGCGTGTCGGCGCGAACCTCACCACGCCCCAGGACGATGGCGTCCCAAGCGAGCTTGTTGCGCTCCCAGCGTTTATCGCGATCCATCGCGTAATACCGACCGATGACGGTGGCAATTTTCGCACCACTAGGCTTCAAATCAGCTTCCAGCTTCGTCATGTAAGCGGCTCCGCCGGTGGGCGAGGTGTCGCGGCCATCGGTGATGGCGTGGACCATGATGTTATCGACTCCAGCGGCCTTTGCGGCATTGCAAAGCGCGGCGAGGTGATCCTGATGGGAATGCACACCGCCATCGCTGATGAGGCCGAGCAGGTGCAGGCGCTTTCCTTTGGCTTTTTGAAAGGCTTCCACGAGCACTGGCATCGTGGCAAATTCGCCGTCACGGATCGATTTGTTGATTCGGGTCAGATCTTGATACACCACACGACCAGCACCAAGGTTGAGATGACCGACTTCACTGTTGCCCATCTGGCCATCCGGCAAGCCCACATCCTCACCACTGGCGCTCACAGTGCCTCGGGGATAGGTGGCATAAAGATGATCATGAAAAGGTGTGCGTGCCAGCAAGGTGGCGTCGCCATTCGCAACAGCTTGGGCTTTGCCGCCCGGGTTAATGCCCCAGCCATCGCGGATAATCAGAACAACAGGTTTTTTAGCCATAGATACCTGCTTCATGCGTCAGGATGGACGATTGCGCAAGCATCGGGAGAAACTCAGACGCGCTTAGATTCACGGCCCGTGGCCGCACTGGCATCGGCATTCTGGAAATGAGCAATGCCCACCGCCAGGGCGTCCGCAGCATCCGGGGGCGGCGTTTCACGAAGGTGCAGCATGGAGCGAATCATGAAGGCGACCTGGTCTTTTTGCGCTGCGCCACGCCCGACGGCGGCCTGCTTCACTTCACGCGGGGCGTATTCATAAATGGCCAGCCCGTGCTCCGCCGCCGCGATCAGACAGGCAGCACGCGCGGTTCCGAGCACGATCGCGGTCTTGAAGCTCTGCACGTAAATGGTGGCCTCAATGGCGCACACAGTAGGCCGGTGCTCGCGGATAACCTCGCTCAGTTGCTCACGAATAGCGACAAGGCAGCCGGAATGTAAAAGCTTGGCAGAATTTGAAATGACTCCATAGGCGATGGCCTTCAGATCACGCCCGTTCTTTTCCAGTACCGACCATCCCGTGTTCCGCAGGGCGGGATCGATAGCGAGAACACGCTCAATGGCGACATCCTTCTCCACAGTGCGAACAGGGTCGCCCGCCGACTTGGCTTTGTTTGCCAAAACGGCCGCTAACTGGCTGGCAGTGATGCGTGCCATGTCACCAATCGCGCTTTTGCTTTAACCGACTGCCCCAGTTTTCTCCAAGACGAAAAAGCTTGTCCATCGAGATGGATCCGGAGCCAAAAAGCAGAAGGGTGACAGCAATGAGCAAATATAGCCACGCAGCCTCGATATAGATGGAACCCGCCTTTGGTGCCAAAATGAGAAAACCGACAATCACAGGCATGAACACCACAGCAAAAAGCCGAGTGAGAAAACCGGTAATCCAGGCGCAGGCAACGACGGCAACAACGATCGCCACCGCAGGCGCAAGCAACTGGGGATAGGGCAGGCCGGCATCATTGAAAATCTTCACCCAGTCCCAGTTTTGCTCTTTCCATAGAAACTCATAGGCACCAACAGCGGCACTCCAGCCATGGCGGGTCATGAGCACCACGCCAGCACCGATGCGCAAAACTGCGATCGTTTTTAAAAGGCTGCTCCAAGGATTCTGGGTAGCGGCCGGATTACCGCCGACGTAGTCAATCATGTGTTTAAATGTCCGGGGATAACTCGATGATATCGCCAGGCTCTGGCTCCTCTTTATCAGCATCGTCCAGAGTGGAAAAGTAGCGGCGCACGCCTTCACGGGTGTGGTAAACGCCGTGCGCAGTGGATCCTGGTTTGCGACCACCTGATACAGTAACGGCCTGTTTAATCGTCATCTGCTCCCAAGCAGGAATAAAGACATCCTTCGGCACATCGCCAATGATTGAGACAACAGGCGTGTCTTCGACCGACAGGATGTGGACGGTGACCGGACGAGTTAGACGCAGTCCGAAGCGGAATGTTGATGCAATGGCTTGGACAGCCTGAGGCAGGGTGCTTCCGCCGACTTTCGTAGTGCCTGCCGCACCGAAATTAAGTTCACCCTTCGCATCCACCATGAGCACTTTGTTAAAAATTCTGTTTGGTGAGCGAGCACCCTCGTAGACATGGATGCGGATCGAGTGTCCGAATCCAAGTGTGCCGAGAGCATCAAAAGGCATTTTGGGATCATCCACCGCAGCCGTGTCGGCTTCAGGCATCCCGGGGATGATGTTCTTGAGTTTCTTGAGTGTGGAGAAACTGGGCATCGATGGCATCGATGGCAGTGGTATTTTTGGCAGCTTTGGCAGCTTGCTCAGATCAGGTGTAAAACGCTTCACCGTGGCACAAGCACTGAAGGAAAGAGCAACCATCAGCATAAGCCGGGTGAGTTTGGGAAAGCTGGTCATGAGTCGGAAAAGATGGCGCGCACGATGAACGCCACGGGTGGACATGACAAGGTCAACGTCGCTGGACGTTGACCTTGCATAAAATCAGGAAGCTTGAGTTCAGGCGGCGAGTTTCTGCTTGCCATTGGCGACGAGCAAATCGGCGAATTCGGGCATGTAACGCACGATTTCGTGGGCCAGCATTTCGAGGCGCGCGTCGGATTTCCAGCCGCCCTTCATGCTGCGGTCGCGGTCATGCAGTTCCATCGTCATCACTGTGGTGAACACTTGCGTGTCGCTTTGAAGTTCGAGTTGCGTAGGCATCGTGGGGAGTGAGGTTAGGCGGCACCTGCCACGGGCAGGACATCGCCATTTTGAACAA
>CANJVS010000121.1 GCA_947477755.1 Verrucomicrobiaceae bacterium
GAATCGGCCATGGATGCGGCCGTCCTGCTTCACACACTCCAGCAACGATGCCGCCTGCTGTGCGAGCTTTTCAGCGCCTCGGTAGTCGAGGATCAGCGGGATGATCTCGCCATCGTCCGCCGCCTTGAGCGTTTCCTCGTTGGTGTTCTCTAACTCGATGCCTGCGGCTTTGAGCGCTTCAAGCAATTGCTGCGGACTGCCGGGGTTGAGCTTGGGTAGGTTGAGCTTCTGACGCAGCATTCCGGCATGGTCGGAGGCGGAGGAGCGCGCCCTCGTTTCGATTTCGCGCAGCTTGGCTTTATCCACGGCAATGCCGGCGGCTTCCATCTCGACGATGACGGGCACGAGATCGAATTCGAGTCGACCCACCACATCGAGCTGATCACTTTCCAGTTCGCCCCAGAGCTTGTTGGAAAGTGCCTGGAGATGCAGCACATCACGAGCCGCATAAGCGAGCTGATCTTCGGCGAGGAACATCGAACCCCAGTCGGAGCGACTGTGATCAGGCGCAGGCTCGATGCCAAGGTAACGCTCCAGGCACTTGTCGAGGTCGTTGCCCGGCTTGGTGCCAGCGCTGAGCAGACGAGCCGCGACCAGCGTGCAGAACACACGCGTGGCACGCAGCCCGCACTTCGCGCGCAGCCAGAGCAGATCGAACTTGGCGTTGTGGGCGATGATCTCGACGGATTCGAGCGCCGTTTTAAGTTCACCGAGATCGTAGCCGAGCGCACGCAGATCCAAGATCCACGGCTCCTGACCTTCCACGCAAAGTGAGAGCAATCGGATGTCGCCCGCCCATGGATCGAGACCATCGCCTTTGCGCGGGCCGTAGGTTTCCAGATCGAGCGAGACGGAGCGGGATTCGCAGATCGCAGCGGCGATGGCCGGGAGATCCGACGCGCTGCGCACTTGGCGCACAAAGCGCAGTGCTGCCTCTGTGTGTGTACTGTCCCCCTTTATATCTTCTCTATTTTTATTTTTTTCCTCCAATTTAAAGCTCTGGAGTTTTGGCGCAGGGGCGAAGTGCGCTTTGTGCGCCAAGTGCGCCGATTTTGGTCCTTCAGACGGCATTCGAGGGGCGGAAACGGCACCGAACAGTTCTCCAAGCACGTCATGGCGAGAGCTTTTCTGCTTGGTGAACATGAAGCGGTGCTTCTGAGACTCCTTGGAGTGCTCGTCGATAAGCAACAAGACGCCATCAAGTTCACGGTCTTTGAACTGCCGCAGATCCTTGCCCACTCGGGTTTTTGATCCCTTCTCAGCCAGATCACCAAACCACGAGAAAGCCTCCGTCTCGGCATTGCTCTCGATGATCTCATAGATCTGAGCCTTACCGACCCACTTGTCAGGGTGAGCTGCGTAGCCAATGACAAACAGCATCCGCATGGCCTCCGTCTGCCTGTCTGCAGGCAGTCCGCCATCATCCAGATGGGGCTCGCATGGATCACCCAGGTTGTGGAACCCGAGCACTCCACCCACGACGGTGGCCCACTCCGGAAAGCTGTTGAACGGGCGTTTGCCGGCAGGGCATCCAGCCTCCACCCACATGGCCACCAACGAGTCGATGGCTGACAGGATTTCACGGCGATGATGGCGCACCCAGTCGTGCAACTCAGGATTGGGAAACTCACGACCATTGGCATTGTCCTCAGGGAACTCCAACGTGATGCGGCGTGTGCGCGGCTCAACGTCGGGCCGGAAGGTGAGCCCGATGTTGGCCGAGATGGAGAACTCGATCTCGTTGGGAAGGGTGAGATCAGAGCGCGCGTCAGTACTGCCGAGATTGCGCGCGCCAAAGGTCTTGCTGGTAATCGCGCCAATGAAAACCGCGTCTTGAATGTGACCCTGGCAGTTGGCGAAGTGCAACATCCGCCGCCCACTCATCAATGCGGCCGTGATGCGCTTGCGCGTTTCTTCGGACTCACGTTCCAGCGGAGCATCTTCAATGCTGCGCCCCTCATAAACAATCTGCGTCACGCCCGCGAGGTAGTCTTTGCCTGCCCTGGGCCGGTTGCCTGAAAAGTGCCAAAGCGGGAACCTGCCATCCCAGCCCATGAGACCACGGCAGTAGGGCGTGATCAGACGAGCGATGGCATGGACCAGGCTCTGCTTGTCACGGAACCCGAACCCAATGTGCGCCTGTTTGATCCACTCAAACGCTTCATCCCGTGACATGCGTCTGAGTTCCGGAGCCGCAGGGTCCGTGTAGATGCGGAAGCGCGGATCGTAGCCAGGTTTTGGCTGAGCGATCTCACCGCCCGGCAGGCGGATGGGTAAAGGAAAATCCAGGATGCGAATGATCTCGGGCAACTTGCGCCGGAGTTGTGGGGCGGCCAAAAGACCAGCCGCGCACTCACGCGTCATGGTGCGTGCGGAAAACACCGGCTGACTGGTGTCTCGGTCCATTTGCACCAGACCCGTCTGCACATGATCCTCAATGGCTGTGCGAGCTTCGATGGGTTCCAGCGCCTGAAACCCGAGTGACTGCGCCTTCTCTGAAAAACGCAGCAAGCGAACCGACACGACGCGCTCGGCCTTGTTGAACCAGACTTCCTTGGGCGCAATCACCTCGGCCACTTCGGTGGCAAATTCGGAATCTTCACGATCAGGACCTGGCAACACAATGCGCGGGCGGCCCTCACGATCCTTCTGTCCGTCTTTCCACACTCGTTGTTCGCGGCAATACTCATCGACGATGCCGGACTGCTGCGTTTCAAACCATTCCACCACGTCCTTCACCGTGCGCTCGGCACAGTGCGCGTGCAGGCATTTGAAGCCGGGTGGCTCGGAGGCGAAAATGGCGGTGTCGGTGCCGATGCCATCGTTTTGTTTGGAGTGATCATGATCCCATGGACAGCGCACGCCCCACTTGTTCTCATCGGGATCAATGCAGTCACCCAAACGCCCAGCACGACGGAACATGGCCACGATGTCGAGTGTGGCGAGATCACCGTTGAAGGCGGACCACCAGGCGGATTCCTTCTTCGGGCGACCACGCTTGGCAGCCTCAGGGTTTTCAAAACCGAACCAGTGGCGCAACTGCTGCCAGCTCACCTCGGGAATCGGGCCGGTGATTTCCCAGACGTAGCGGTGGCCGCTTTTATGCACGGACGGACTCAGCACGATGTTGAGACCATCGAAGTACAGTTCAGCGCTCACCTTGTCATTGATCTGGCAGGTGATGGCGCTCTTCGATTTGAGCACCGACTCAGGCAAATCGCGGCAGATGAAGGACAAGTGCGCACCCCCTCCCGTGCGCTCGCGTGGCGCATGATCGAGTTCGGGCTTGGTGGCAAGCCAGGCGCGCACGGATTCACCGGCATCGGGCTTGCTGTCCAAATCCACATGAATGAACGGCGGGCGCACCACGCAGCCCACATTGGTGTGGCTGGTGCCGTTGAAGTGACGCTTCAAAAAATCCTGAGTGACCTCCTCGGCCCGATGATTGCGCCAGCCTTTGAGGGTGGGCTTCTTTCCGCGCTCCTGCTCGTCGCCGCGGTCGGGTGGCATGAGCGGATGTACGGCCCAGCCAAGCTGGTCATGGTAGAACTGCGCGGCCTGCAGGCGGTCGAGTTCGTTGATGTTGGATGGAATCGAAAAGGTCATGCGTCGGTTGGGTTGGGAAGAGATTCGTAAAATTCCAGCGCGGCACGGCTGACGAACACGCCGTTGAACCACGCCTTGAGATTGAGGCCCTCCAGTGAGCGCACGCGCGAGAGTGCCACGTAGGCCTGACCGGGTTCGCGGGCGGCTCTCACATCGATGTAGGCGCTGTCGAGAGTGAGGCCCTGGGCTTTGTGAATGGTGAGCGACCAGGCCAGCCGCAGCGGGATCTGCACAAAGGTGGCGCTGTGCTTGTCACGTGCATCAAACCGCCATTCATAGGGCGCGACACGGATCGGCATTCCATCGCAATCGACGAGCACTTCGTCACGCCCGCAAACGACCACCGTGCCGGTCTGACCATTCACAAAACCCAGATCGGGTTTGTTCACGGTGAACATGACGCGGGCACCCGGCTTGAGCACGAGACGCTCAGGCGTGAGCAGATTGTTGCGCAGAAACTGGATCTGATGATCAGCACCGTTGGTGCGCGCTTCATACACGGTTTCAGCCGTGTCGATGCAGGAGAGCCGGTAGGCGTTCCATTTGTCCACCTGCGTGTTGTGGGTGAACAGCCTTGGTGTGTCGGCATTCGGGAAGTGAACCACGCGGGATGCGAGCAGCGCCGCACTGGCTGGAGAGATTTTGCCTTTGCGAAACTCACCCAGAGCTTGCAGGAAATCCGGTTCGTCCTGCCGATGCACTTTGGTGAGATGCAGCGTGGCAAAGTCAGCTCGCTTCCATGCCTGAGTGAGGAAAGCCCAATCGTAGGGTTCACTTGGATTGATCCGCACCGGCGGCAGTTGCAGGTAGTCCCCGGTGGCAATGATCTGGATGCCACCAAAGGGCGAGGGGTCACGCCGCACGGTGCGACACAGCAGATCGAAAAACTCCAGTGTGATGCCGGAAAGCATCGACACCTCATCCAGCACCAGCAGATGACAGTTGCGGATGCGATCCATGCCGGCACGCACCGACTGGCGCTTGTCACGCATCAGTTCGCGCAGGAACGCGTGTGGATCATCGCCACGTTTGGGGCCCAGCATCATGCCGCTCCAGCGGTGGATGGTGCTGCCGCCAATGTTGAGGGCCGCGATGCCGGTGGAGGCGGTGATCGCCACCTCCTCGTCGTCAGCGTCGATCTCGTTGCGCAACAAGGTGCTCTTACCAGTTCCAGCCTGACCGGTGAGCAGGACATTGCGGCCCTGCTTCGCCAGCCGGTGGAACCTCTCGGCGGTTGGATCGCAGCTCATGAGAGGTGATGATGAAGGAGCCAGCCAAGAGAGATTCCGATCAGTAGGATGATCCATGGTTGTGACCAGTGAGGCCGGCGGCGATTCCTGGGGGAGAGCTGCCGCCGCTCATCGAGCATTGTCATCAGCGTGGGCATGGGTTTGGCGGGTGAAAGGTTCATGCGCTGAGGACCGGTTCGGTGGGTTGCGGGCGGTAGCCCTTGATGAAGCTCCACAGTTCGCGGGCGTTGTTGAAAGCCTGCCAGAGCGACTCATGATCCTCACGCGGCCAGACCTTCACCTGCACGGGCGTGGGTTCGATGGAGTTGATCACCACCGAGGCGATGTCCTCCAGTTTACGGCTGCATTCGCCCGCGTGATTGAGCGCTTTGAAGTAGGCCATCAATTGCAGCGGCCAGGTTTCATAGAACGCGGCCTGATAAACGCCTTTCTTGTCGGGCTTCATCTTCTGCGTCTTGAAATCAATGACCGCCCAGGTGCCAGTGCTCCTGAGTTTGGCCACCAGGTCGATGCGACCGGCAAAGCCGAACTGCGAATGCACCGCCACCGTTTCCACCAGACCGATGCGCTCGATGTGCTCGTCGATCCAGAGTTTGATGGGTTCGAACAATCGAAGGATGTCCGGGTTCTCCGGTGGCTCACCGGTTTGCAGATAGACCTCGATGGCCGTGTGCACGGCGCTGCCGAGATCAGCAGCGGAGCGGACCTGCTCACCCATGTCAGTGACGACGCGCCGCGCAAAGACGTCGAGCGTTTCGTCATCGCGACGAGGCAGGGTGAGAGCAGCGAGGATGGCCTGCTCCTGCTTCCAGGCATCGAGGCCGGGTTTGGCGAGCACGCCGAGGATGTTGGTGACCGATGGCAGGGCATTGACCTTGCGGGCATCACGCAGAGTGACACTGCGCATGCCGTTGCCGTCCGCCCGGACCACATCGTGATACGGGGTGCCATCGGGCAGATACCAGTGCGAGGCGGATTCGCGTTGAATGAGGATCATAATGGTGAGTCAGGTTCGGGGTTTGAAAACTCAGTAGGCGATCTCATCCGACTCAGGAGCGGCAGGCTTGGTGAGCCCGAACTCCGCAGCGGCCTTTTCCACAGCCGCCATGAGGTCTCGGTCAGCCTTGAGCGGCTTGGCCAATGCCTTGGCAATGGGCAGCCAGTTCTCATAGAGGCCACACACCGCCGCCTGATCGAGTTCGCAGAGTTCGAGTCCCTGATGCTTGCCGACGTGCACCTTGGTGAAACGCCAGTCGTCCGCAGGCTGCGTATCTTGAGACGCAGGTTGGGACACACGATTGTAGGAGGCATCTTTGTCCTGGCGATCCTTGACGCGGATGTACTTGCCGGAGGGCTTCAAACCAGCGCCGCTCTTGTCCGGGCGAATGAGGCCGATGTTGGCGTAGGTTTCGCCATTGCGGCCCTCGTTGTGGACGATGACGAGCTGCGCCGTGCGGCCGATGAGCGTGTCGGTGTCGAACTCCTGCTGCTCAGCGGCGGTGAGATCGCGACCGAACCACTGCTTGAGGAAAGCGCGCAGCGCGGACTTTTCGCCCAGTGTGGTGTTGAACCCGCGCGACCACACGAGGTAGGGCTTGCCGTCATCGCGGAGCTGGGTGGTTTCAAAGACAAAACGGAACTGCTCTTTCGGGCCGTAGTCGGTCTGCACGGTTTTGGGAATGGTCACGTCAACACAGACGGCGAGGCCGTTGTATTCAGGGTGAGTGTCGAAGGGTTTGTTGGACTGAGTGGTGAGTTTCATGGGATGTAGGATGCGTGTTTGGATGTTGTGGGTGTGTTGATGGAAAAGGGATGGATCACTGTTTGTTTTGGCCGGGGTATTCTCCGGTGAGAAGGCGGTCTTCGACGCGCTGGAGATCAGCGAGGGCGAACAGGCGGCGCTGGGGACCGCGTGGCACGTCTTTTAGGCAGCAGGGCTTCAGCCAGCCATTGCGGAAGGCGTCATCAGCCGTCTGCCGGCCCAGCAGTCGATAAACATCGGCCTGGCTGAGAATGCGGGAATTGGGGAGAAGTTTGGGCATGAGGTTTGTGTGGGGTTCGGGGTGTCAAAATGCCGCTGATTGCGACGCCACGATTTACTCACGCCCCCCGGTGTCATGTCGTTGGGAGCGACCTTGAAATTCGCATCCCATATGGGCACGCATATGGTTCCCATGCTGGCCCCGTATGGGCGCTGAGCCCGGTGTCACGCGCCCATATGGGAAGTGACACCCACCGCTTCTTCACTCGCCATCCCTGCAATGGATGCAATTTATCCAGGGTTATGAAATCCAATCGCATCATCTCCCTCCGCGTCATCGGCGGATTCCTGGACGGCCTGACCCTGGACTTTGACACCGGTCTGACCTGTATCATCGGTGCCCGTGGCACCGGCAAGAGCACCATTTTGGAACTGATCCGCTTCTGTTTGGACCAGCTTCCGAAGAAGGAGTTGTCCGCCGCCGCACGCAAGCGGGTGGACAGTTTGATTGCCGGAAACCTCAACGGCGGACGTGTCGAGCTTGAGATCGAGAACGCCGATGGCGTGCGCTACTACATCAGCCGTGCTGCGGGCGA
>CANJVS010000122.1 GCA_947477755.1 Verrucomicrobiaceae bacterium
CCTGGTTTATGCAGGGCACTGGCAAAGGCTATGACAACAAACTCGACCACATGATCAAGGTCGCAGCAGAAGCTGGTTTTACCGGCATCGAGCCTATGGTGCTTGAAGTCGCAAAACGCGGTCTCGGTGTATCCGAATATTGGCTTGGCGATCTCAAAGACCCAGCAAAACTCAAGGATTGCCTGGCGCAGCATAACATGAAACTGGCAGGACTTGCCCTCGTTTGTCAGTGGGACGCCGAACAGGAAACCCCTGAAGAGCGCGCTGCCGCAGACTACGCCATCGCCACGCTGAAACATTTTCCTGGTGCCAAACTTGGCACCGTGCCGCTGCCAAGTGGTCGTAAAAACAACCTTCAGGATCGCCGGCTTAACCTGGTGAAAAACGTGAATGCCGTAAGTCGGCGGGCCGTGGATGCAGGACTCGTTTGTTCTTTCCATCCAAACAGTCCGCCGCCATCAATCGTGCGCACACAAGAGGACTACGATGTTGTCCTCAGCAGCCTTGACCCAAAAGTCACCGGATGGACACCTGATGTTGGACACATTATCCGTGGGGGCATGGATGTCATCGCCACGATGAACAAATGGGCTCACCTCGTGAACCACATTCATTACAAGGACTTCTCCGGTAACGGCGCTGAACCATGGGCCCAAATGGGAACGGGCAAGCTGGATTTCCACAGGATCACCGAGTGGCTCACGCTGCACCAGTATGAAGGCTGGATCATCTGCGAAGATGAAGCTCATGTGGCCGTCGAAGATCCCGACTCCGTGACAAAGCAAAACGGCCAATGGTGCAAAGACAACCTCGCGCCTCTCGTGAACTGAAATTCGGCTTAGCTTGAAATAAAAAGGCCCTCCTGCACGTTGCTGGAGGGCCTTTTTTATTTGGAAACAGGATTGTCTGAAAACCGACTTTTTAACCTTCTTTGGTCCACTAAATTTTCCGCTTCCTGTGCAACCAAACGCGAATGCAGAAGCAGCCTGCCCTTCCCGTTTCTGGCTTTAACGCACGGACTACGGCACCTCGAAAACTTTTTGGGTTGTGGGATCCAAGGCCAGTGATCCACTGGATAGGCCGCTGACATCAAGTTCACGGTAGGGTGGATAAGGACTGATCACGCGTCCTTCCTTACTGCCCCTTTTTCCGCGCAGATAACCGCCACTGCTGGAGGCCGCATTGGAGCCACCTTTGGATTTGCTGTTCGTGGAAGTCGTCGCCGACTTGGGAGCACTAGGTTGAGTAGATTCGCTTTTTGTTTTGGTTCTATCGGGAGTCGGAGACGGTTCCTCCTCTATCTGTGGCGACTCGCGAGTGATGGTTGGCGGTGTGTACTTTGGTTTAGAGGGCAAGGAATCGCTCTTCCTAATGGTTGACGGAGGTGCACTCTTGGTTGCCGGAGGTGCAGTCTTTTTATCAATCGAGGGTATTTTGGTGGACCCCGAACCCATACGACTCGTGGGAGGCATGGCCGGCGTGGCACTGCGAGGGATTGGTGCTGTCTCATAACGCGGCGCATATCCCGGCTGCGGCACTGAACCGGGCGGAAGAGAATTTGGCGGCGGAGTGTAGCCCTGAGGTGGTTGCTCAAGGCGTCTAGCCTGCTGCTGCGGCTGACCAGACTTCGCTGGTGGCGCATCACCATAAAAAAGACGCCGAAACATATTGCCGAATTTTCGCCCAAAGCTGGGTAGAAACTGTAAAGGACTCACATACTCAGGCTGCCTCGCTTGAGGCTGTGCGTAGCCTTGCTGAGGATAGGCCTGCGGCTGAGCATATCCTTGCTGCGGATACGTCTGTTGTTGTGGGTAATTTTGCTGTGGGTACGCCTGCGGTTGAGAACCATTTTGGGGCTGTCCATAGCCCGGTTGAGGCTGATTCGGCGGAGCATAACCCTGCTGCGGATATACCGGGGGCTGTGCGTAACCATATTCCTGTGCCTGCTGCGCCTGGCACTCAGACCTCACGCAAACCATGGAAGCAACCACCACACAGCAGCGGAGGGGATAATTCATTTTCATATAGTTAAGCTTTCTTAAATTCACGAATCAATCAAGTCGTTTCTTGGATCGACTACGGAGGTGATTCAGACTTTGTGACGAGGCTTTGTATTCGAAATGAAGGGCAGATGAGATGCTTGCTGGCCCATTTTAGCAAAAATCTGAGTGGCGGAACTGAACAATTTCCATTTTCTCGGTTGCGATGTCGTAAGACTGGTCAATGATCGCAGCCCGTTCGGAAAGTTGCGCTCGTGGCGGAATTGGTAGACGCGCTAGATTCAGGTTCTAGTGACTAACATCGTGGAGGTTCGAGTCCTCTCGAGCGCACCATCCCTAACAAGGGATGTCTTTAGTTATGCAAGATGCAGGATTTGTCAGAACAGCTTTCGCCGGGATCGCCAGCCGTTATGTGCTGGCCAATCACGTGCTCAGCCTTGGCATTGATGTTTGGTGGAGGCGCCTGACGGCGCGCCTGGTGGCTGAACAGCAGCCACGGAGAATTCTGGATTTAGCCACTGGCAGTGGTGATCTGGCGCAGGCCATCCGGCAGGCCTGTCCGAAAGTGCCGATTTTAGGTGCCGATTTTTCCGTGCCAATGATGCGCGAAGCTCAACATCGAAACTTCCATCAACTCATTGCGGCCGATGGCATGGAACTGCCTTTTCATGACGCCAGTTTTGATGTGCTGACAGTCGCCTTTGGTTTGCGAAATATGGCATCCTGGCCCGGGGCATTGAACGAAATGCGTCGTGTACTCACGGCCAAAGGCCATCTGTTTGTGCTGGATTTTTCACTACCAACACTCCCGCTGGTCCGGCCGGCATATCTCTTTTACCTCAAGCATGTGATGCCACGCATCGCTGGATGGATCACCGGGCAGCGCGCTTCTTATGAGTACCTGTGCAACTCGGTGGAGCGCTTCCCGTCGGGTCGCGACATGGAGTCACTGATCCTCTCATGTGGCTTCAATTCCGTCCAGACACACCGTCTGAATTTAGGCATCGCCTCGCTCTACGTAGCAAGCGCTGGATGATCCAAACACCTCCGAAGGGAGATGGTGGCAGGGGGCGGATTTGAACCGCCGACCAAAGGCTTATGAGTCCTCTGCTCTACCGCTGAGCTACACTGCCATACAATGGCTCCTGAGGTAGGGTTCGAACCTACGACCTAGTGGTTAACAGCCACCCGCTCTACCGCTGAGCTACTCAGGAACGTCTTTCCCGTTTGAAACGGGCCGCGATGATAGTTGGAGCCATTCTCAACGCAAGCACTTTGTTCCATCACTCTGCATGAAACTTCTCGAATAGCGTCTTTCATGCTGCCGCGGCGGCAAGAACTGACCAGTAAACCGTTGATCTGCGCAGCTCAGCGATTGCATGCCACGTAATTTCAGTCATCCTCATGGCGTGCCGTTGATGTCGCTCCACCAAGCCCACGACCAGCGCGCCCTCATCGCACGCTGGAGAGCCCTCGCAAGTGCCGCCAGGCTGCGGGTGCGCGTGCTCACGGAGGTGAAGGGAGAAAAGATCATCTATCTTGAAAGCACGCGCCGTAAAGACTCCCCAGATATCAATTACCTCTCCGCTGGAGTTCATGGCGACGAAGCTGGTGCCGCGTGGGGATTGCTGGCATGGGCGGAAGACAACATCGCCACGCTGCAGCAGAAAGCGTTTGTCATCTTCCCCTGCATGAACCCACACGGGCTCCAAGGCAACACGCGCGTCGACCATCGCGGCCTCGATATTAACCGCCGCTTCCATCTCGATGATGATCCCATCTCCGGCCCCTGGCGAAAAATCATCGCTGCACGCCGCTGGCGCATTGGTCTCTGCCTGCATGAAGACTACGATGCCCAGGGATGTTATGTCTACGAACTCAGTCAACACCGGGGTTCTCTCAGCTCACGCATCCTCGGGGAATGCATCAATGGGATCGCCTTGGACCCGCGGCGCAGCATTGATGGGCGCCCGTCACGTTCAGGCATCATTCACCGCCGCATCATTCCTTCAGATCTGCCGGGAATGCCCGAGGCCATCGAACTCTTCCGACTCGGTTGTCCAACTACACTCACCTTTGAAACGCCTTCCGAATTCAGCCTGGATGACCGCGTGCAGGCCCAGGCCTCGTTTGTCAAAGCTGCTCTCCATCATGCCATGAATCCATGATTCAGACGCACCTCCTCCGTTGTCTGCTGATGCTGACACTGATGGCCTCGTGCAAAAGCATCACCCATGTGCCATCACGCCCCACGCTTCGCGCTCAGGATTGGACGAGCTACGATGGCAAGAACATGCCCTATCAGTCCTGGCTGCCGGCCGCAGACACCCGCATGCGCGGCATCGTCATTGCAGTTCATGGACTCAGCGGTGCATCGTCCGATTTCTGGTTCATAGGCGACACCCTGCCCAGGCGGGGCTACGCCGTCTACGCCTATGATCTGCGCGGCCAGGGTCACGACCCCGTCGTCAGCGAGCGTGGTGACATACGCTCGGCTAACCAATGGTTGCGTGATCTGGAAACTTTTCATCTTCTCGTGCGTGCAAAGCATCCCGGCATGCCTGTCTTCTGGTATGGTGAAAGCCTCGGAAGCCTGATCTGCATGCACACCGCCGCCACCCGGCTGTCGGATCGCCGAGATCCCGATGGCATCGTGCTGGCATCCCCCGTTGCCGGATTGAAGACCGCTGTTTCCGGTTTTCGCCGCCGGTTGCTTCAGGCCGCCGCCGTGCTCACTCCAAGATCACGCTATTCGTTAGGCGACCTGGCGGGCATTGATGAAAACAAGCTTCAAGTCACAAGCACCACCACTCACGGTGAGCAGATGGCCGTCACCGAGCACCATATCAGCAGCTTCAGCCTGCGACTCCTTAGTGAGATTGGCCGCCTGCTCGATGGAAACTCATCCGCTGCCAGGAGTCTGCGCATGCCGGTTCTGTTTCTAGCCACGCCCAACGATATCCTCAGCTCTCCAGATCAGGTGCAGACCATCTTCAGCCAGATCCGGGCACCGAACAAACGACTCCTTTGGTTCACTCGCAGCTATCACCTTCTTCTCCACGACGCACAGCGCGCCGAAGTGAGTCATGATTTATTCAAGTGGCTGAAAACGCGACGGCATGGATGAACTGCCGCCTCCAGAAGTTCAGTCTCTGCGCGGATCCTCACTGAGATAAGCCGCGAGCGTCCGCCCCAGACCTGCACCGGTTTTACCATATCCGTCGACAGACATGAGGGGGCTGTTCCAACCGGTTTCGAGCGTGACTGAGATCGTGCATTTTCCTGCGTTTGCCCGAACCCAGCCACTGCTCATGCGCCCGCGCTCCTCATCCGTCTTCACATAGGTCGCGAAACGATATGCTGGCTGAACTTTGAACGGCTCGGTCATGCTGGCGGCGGCGAGTTCGATCCAGCGCTGGTAATTGCGCTGCTGGATTCCAGTCATGCGCTCAAAGGCAAAAGGACCGAAGAAAAAAACAGGATCGTCCGCACCTGGATTGTGAAGGTCGATGAAGACATCGAGTCCATGCTTCTCTTGAATATTGCGGATCATCCGCTGGGCACTGGCGACTTCCGGATAGAACGGTTCGGCAGTCCAATCACGATTGTGATCACGCGGGACAGCCTCCTTGCCGCCGGCACCAATTGCGGTGTTGTCCACGTCCATGATCGGAATGAAATAAACGCAGGTGCTCGCACGCAAGGTCAAGGCCTCATCACTCGCATACCAGCGGATGAATCCACACCCCACCAGACTACCCCCAGCCTCCCACGCATGCTGTCGCGCACCGACCCACACCTGATGTGACGCGTTTTCATTGCCGATGCGAATGCCCTGAACAGCCATCCCGCCGCGCGTCTTTGCCAGTTCAAATCTCTTGGCCTCCGGCAGCTTTGCGGCAATTTCTGCGAGCAGTTTGCTGGAATCTGATGGCAAGAACGGAGGTCCCCAGGCCACTCGCATTTGCGTGGCCGAGGCCTTGATGGTGTAACTCATCACCTTGTCAGCACCGAGCGCACCTTTGGCGGATGGCTCCCAAGACGCGCCATCCGCACTGACCCACGCATGCTTTGGCTGGCACCAGGCGGACGCCAGCACATGCTTTTCGCGAAACGGCTTCGATTGCGCCTGCACTTTCAGTGTAAATTGTTCACCCACAGTGAGTCCCTCAAGCTTGAACGACCACCAACAGGACCATCCGCGCCCTTCGCGGAGTTCAGGCATGATGTGGAGAACCTTCGCAACCTGATCAAGTTGCACGACCTCGGCATTACCGCCTTCGAAGTCATTGATCACGCGCCATTCGGCATGACACGTGAATGCGATCAGGTATAGGAGAAAGAAACGTTTCATGCAGGCCATTCAACGGCCCGTAACCAACCGATTATTCAGGCGCAAAGTCTGGACTGCGCCGGATGAGTCGGGATACTTTTGCACCCGCTGGTACAGTTTCACTTTTCATCTGGGGGATTGCCCCCATAATCGCGGCCCTTGAATACCCCCATGGAACGCCGCACTAAAACACCCGCTTGGACCATCGAAGACAGCGCCGAACTCTACGGCATCCGCGAATGGGGTCATGGCTACTTTGATGTCTCCGCCAAGGGCGAAGTCGTGGTGAACCTGAAAGATGGCAAAAAAACAAAGCCGGTGTCGCTGGCCCAAATCGTGAAAGGTCTGCGCGACCGCGGCACGCAACTGCCAGTCCTGATCCGCTTTGGCGATCTGCTGCGCTGGCGGATCGACGAATTGAACGAGGGCTTCGCCAGTTCGATTCGTGAAGCAAAGTACCAGGGAGCCTACCGCGGCGTCTACCCGATCAAAGTGAACCAGCAGCAGGAGGTGATCGACGAAATTACCCGCTATGGCCGCAAATATCATTATGGACTCGAGGCGGGCAGCAAGCCTGAGCTGATTGCGGCACTGGCGTACATGCACGACCCGGAGGCATACATTGTGTGCAATGGTTACAAAGACGAAGAGTTCATCGACCTAGCCTTGTTTGCCCAGAAAATGGGTTTGCAGGTTCTTCTGGTGCTGGAGATGCCCTCGGAATTGAAGCTCATCCTCGACCGATCGAAAAAGATGGGCGTTCGCCCAACACTCGGTGTGCGTTTCAAGCTGAGTGCGGAGAGCGCAGGTCACTGGGCTGGTTCAGGCGGTGACGCCAGTGTGTTCGGCTTGAACATTTCTCAACTCATGAATGTGGTCGACACGCTGCGAGAGGAAGGGATGCTCGATTGCCTGCGCATGCTGCACTATCATCAGGGCAGCCAGATTCCGAACATTCGGGCCATCCGTCAGGCGGTCACTGAAGCCACGCGTGTCTACTGCGGCCTGGTTAAAGAAGGTGCACGCATGGGTATTCTCGACCTTGGTGGCGGTCTAGCCA
>CANJVS010000123.1 GCA_947477755.1 Verrucomicrobiaceae bacterium
AGTACGACGAAAGGTTGTGCGAAAGTAGGACGTTGCCAGATTATATACCCCACTCCTCACGGAGTGGGGTTTTTTCTACCCACCCTCTTTCCCCACTCAATAGATAGAGTTTATTGAGTAGCAAACACCACTTATGACCAGAAATGTATTCGAAACACTGTCGGTAAACTTTGCTCACATGTCAGCGCCACAAATCATTGATTGGGCGGTGGCTCAAGGCCCGTCAATAGTGACAACCAATTTTCGACCGTACGAGGCAGTAATCTTACATTTGGTGACACGTTCGTTGCCGGAAATTCCAGTTCTTTGGGTGGATCATGGAACAAATCTGCCGGAAACGTACAAATTCGCTGAGAAAACCCGCGAAAGACTAAAATTGAATATTATATCCTACGTTCCAAAAATGACATCGGCACATTGGTTGGCGATGAATGGAGGGATGGTTCCAATGCCCGATGAAATCGAACGCGTTGAGTCTTTCAGTCGGATAATGAAACTTGAGCCATTTGAAAGAGGCATGAGAGAAATGGCCCCCGCCGTTTGGATCACAGCACTCCGTAGAGATCAAAATAAACAGCGCGCGGAATCTCTAAAACCAGTGATGTGGGACACGAAATTCAACTGCCTCAAAATCAATCCAATTTTGGATTGGACGCAAGATGAACTTGAGCACTACCTGCTTGAGCACGATTTGCCGAATGAACACACCTACTATGACCCCGCAAAAGGGGATGAAAAACATGAGTGTGGTTTACATGCCAAACTAACAACCGAGATTAAGTGACTCGTTAAACCAAGCAAATTTCCAATAATGGCCTCAATAACCCATCTTCAATTCCTCGAAAGCGAGGCAATTTTTATACTTCGCGAAACGGCAGCACAGTTTCAAAAACCGGCTCTCTTATTTTCGGGAGGCAAAGATTCGATCGTTATGGCATGGCTGGCGCGAAAAGCCTTCTATCCATCCAAATTACCTTTTCCGTTGCTACATGTAGACACGGGGCACAATTTTCCTGAGGCCATGACCTATCGAGACTGGTTTGTAAAAGAAGTAGGTGCTAAATTGATTGTTGGTAGCGTGCAGAAATGCATTGATGAGGGAATCGTGCAGGAAGAAAAAGGCATCAACGCAAGTCGTAATAAACTACAAACAGCGGCACTGCTTGGCACTATTGAAGAGTATCAGTTTGATGCCTGCTTGGGAGGGGGCCGTCGGGATGAGGAAAAAGCGAGAGCGAAGGAACGTTTTTTTAGCCACCGAGATGAGTTTGGTCAATGGGATCCAAAAAATCAGAGACCAGAGCTTTGGAATATCTTCAATGGGCGTAAGCACTTTGGTGAACATTTCCGCGTATTTCCCCTCAGTAACTGGACCGAGATGGATGTGTGGCAGTACATCCGCCAGGAGAATATTCCTCTCCCTACTCTATATTTCAGCCACCAGCGAAGAATCATCGAGCGGCACAATCAGTTGTTAGACGCAGAGACGGGTTTCATTCCGCTTTTAGAGGAGGAGAAAGCTAATGTTCGTGAAATGACCATCCGTTTCCGCACTGTTGGGGATGCGACATGCACGGGAGCGGTAGAAAGCACGGCTAGCACCATCGATGAAATCGTGGCTGAGGTAGCCGCTGCCCGCCAGACAGAGCGTGGAACACGTGCTGATGATAAACGTTCAGAGACGGCCATGGAGGATCGCAAGAAAGAGGGATACTTCTGAGATCAAACAATCATTTAAGATCATCAATTCTTACTACTTCTGAATCCATGGACGCTCTTGTCAACCCCACTGAATCCTCACTTCTTCACTTCACCACAGCTGGCAGCGTGGATGATGGTAAAAGCACACTAATTGGTCGCCTTCTATATGATTCAAAGTCGATTTTTGAGGATCAGCTGCTAGCTGTAGAAGAATCTTCGAAGAGACGCGGAGATGGTCATGTTAATCTTGCGCTACTAACTGACGGGCTGCGCGCTGAACGCGAGCAAGGAATAACCATTGATGTGGCCTATCGTTATTTTGCAACTCCGAAGAGAAAGTTCATTATCGCAGACACCCCGGGGCACATTCAGTACACGAGAAATATGGTCACGGGTGCCTCAACTGCTGATCTGGCAATCATTCTTGTGGATGCCCGTCTTGGAGTCATCGAGCAAACCATGCGTCACACGTATCTGGCGAGTCTTCTTAGAATTGAAAACATCATTCTCGCGATCAATAAAATGGATCTCGTCGAATTCGATCAAGGAGTGTATGACAAGATTTTATCTGATTATTTAACATTCGCGCAGGGTTTGGACAAAATGCCTCAAATTTGCCCCATCCCGATCAGTGCACTCAACGGGGACAACGTGGTTGAACGTTCTCTGAAGACGCCATGGTTTTCGGGACCAACTCTTCTACAGCACCTTGAAACCGTGCAGGTACATGCAGAAACCACGACGGCTAAAGCGCGTTTTCCTGTCCAATGGGTGATCCGCCCGATTTCAGATCAAAATGATGCTAAGGTGGGGAATCTTCACGATTATCGCGGTTTTGCCGGTCGAGTTGCAAGTGGCACTTTCCGCGTGGGCGATGAGGTGTTGGTGTACCCGTCAGCCATGAAAACGCGCATTGCTGGAATTCATACCTATGATGGACTGCAAAACGAAACCACGCCACAACTAAGCTACAGCATGACCGTCGCTGACGAGATCGACACAAGTCGAGGCGGGATGATCGTTAAAGCGGATGAACCGATTGAGAGTGGGCATGAGTTTGATGCCATGATCTGCTGGTTTGCGGATAAAAAATCATTGAAACCACGCGCGCGGTTTCACTTGCGACACACTACGAATGAAGTTCGGGCCGTAGTGACGGATGTCCTTTTCAAGGTCAATATCAGTACTCTTGAAAAATCCCAAGACAGTCAAGAATTCAGCCTGAATGATATTGGCTGTATCAGGCTCCGCACATCAGCCCCAATTTTCTTTGATGCGTATTCGGAAAATCGAACAACTGGCAGTTTTATCCTCGTCGATGAGCAGACTAACAACACTGTTGCCGCCGGCATGATACTCAAGCCAGTGACTGATGCGTTTGAAGACGACTCTGAAGTTTCAATTTAAAACTAACTGAAATCTGGCGAGCCATCGGCTCGCCAGATTCTGAGAGCGTCAATTGACCACCTCAAAAATGGCTTCGACTTCAACGGCTGCGCCGGTGGGAAGTTGGGCAAATCCCAGAGCGCTGCGCGCATGATAGCCAGCTCCATCTTTACCGAAGATCATGTGCAGGAAATCGGAGCATCCATTGATCACGAGATGCTGGTCTGTAAAATCTTGTGTGGAGTTTACACACCCAAGAACCTTGATGACTTTGAGCCCATCTAGGGTGCCGTGGGTGCTCCAGACAGAGCGGAGAATTTTCTCAGCACAATTGCGCGCTGCCTGATAGCCTTCCTCGACACTAAGATCGGCTCCAAGTTTGCCTTTGAGGTCGCTCACGTGCCCGGAGGTAAGCAGTTGATTGCCTGAACGAATGCAGAGATTCAAATATCCTGCTGGTTGTTTTTCAAAAGTGATTCCCTGGGCTTCGGCGTTTGTTTGGTAGGACATAGTGATGTGAGGACATCGGATACGAAACTTGTGGAAGAGTCCAATCAAATCCCCATGAGGAATTTTGAAAATACATCTGGCCTGCAGCTCCCATCGACTCAGGTTGTTCAATGGCACCAGGTGGCATGTATTCCTCTGCATTATGATCAAACACCCGGCTAGCATCTGGGTGTCGCCTGTCGGCGAAAAGGCCCGTAAATCTCGATCGCGGTGACATCGTCGGCTTTGTTCAAGCTATCCAACTGAGCCGTACGCCGATGTGTAAAATTCGGTAGAATATAGTCTTTGCAATTCTCTACAAAGCGCTCGGCGATTCCCATCGCCGCTGGCGCATTATATCCTTGGTTTGGGGTGCTACTCAGTCCGATGTCTCCCGGGGTGGCCATGAGCCTCAGCTCATGGATCCGTCATCGCAAATGCGCTGCGGCTGAGAAATTTCCAGACACGCTGAACGTTTGGCTGCAGCATGAAATCGGTCGCACTTGCTCTCACATTTCTCGTTTTAACCTCGGTGCTCAGCGCTCAGGTAATTGTGGAGTCTGTGCCTGAACGCGGACTTCAACCGCAAGTGGTCGTAAGCTCTGAGGGTGTCGTGCATCTCGTTTATCTCAAAGGCGATCCCAAGGGTTGTGATATCCGCTATACGCACCGTGCCCTCGGTGACGTGACTTGGGCGGTTCCGATCACGGTCAATTCCATTACCAAGACTGCTGTTGCCATGGGCACCATTCGTGGTGCACAGCTCGCGCTAGGGAAGTCCGGCAGTGTGCAAGTAGTATGGAATGGCGCGCCTGACCATGCCGGTGGCAGGCCTCAGCGATCACCACTTTACCATGCCCGGTTGGAACCTCGAGATTCGGTCTTCAGCACTCAGCAAGATTTGCTGGGAGGGACGGTGGCGCTCGATGGAGGAGCCACGATTGCAGCGGATGCCGAGGGCCGGGTGTGCATCATCTGGCACGCGACGACAGAGTCCGGAAAGCGAGAGAATTCACGGCTCATCTTTCTCCGTGAATCGACGGATGATGGCCGGCACTTTTTCGCTCCCCTCCCGCTGAATTCAGCGTCGCCCGGAGTATGCCCCTGCTGCTCCCTGCGCGCCCGTTTGGATGGTCAAGGAACACTGAGCGTACTCTACCGCACCGCGATGAAACTTGACGCCCGAGGCATGGCACTGATCACCTATAGGAAAGATAAGGGTGCCGCCATCAAAGTGCTCGATGACTGGCGCATCGCCATGTGCCCCATGAGCAGCGTGAGCCTGATGCCTGTCGCGCAGACCTTGCGTGCTGCGTGGGAAAACGATGGGCAAATCGTTACCGGCTTCATGGACTCTCCCGTCGCTTTTCAGAAAGTCGGTCCGAAGAATGCGAAGCATCCTGCTTTGGCTCAGAACGCGAAAGGACAAACGGTCATTGTCAGTGTCGTGGGAGCCGGATGGGCCAAGGCAGGCCACTTGCATTGGGATGTGCTGGATAAAAAGGGCATTGTCAGCTCTTCAGAAGATGGAGAGAAGCTGCCGGTTTGGAGCTTTGCTGTCGCCTATGCCCGCACGGACGGGCATTTCGTTATCCTGCGCTGATTTGGCGATTCACTTCAGCTTCCACAGTTTCTTATCGCTGCGCACGAACAGGGCGCTGTTACTGATGGCAGGTGTACAGAGGACCGTGTCTTTCAGTTCCACAGTATGGACGACAGCACCATCCTTGGCAGTGGTGTCGATGACTTGGAAATCACCGCGTTCGCTGGCGATGTAGATGTATTTGCCCGCAGCGACGGGTGAGCCACTAAGCGGGCCTTTAAGGCGCAGCTTCCACAGTTCGTCACCATTCGCCAGATTGCCTTTGACGAGTACGCCGGCACCGTTCAGCACGTAGATGGCATCGTTTAGGACGAGGGGACTGCCGGTGCCGGGTTTCAAACCCGCCGCGCGCCAGAGTTGTGATGCCGCGCCCTTCTCCGGTGCCAGCGCAGTGACGCCGTTGGAGGGAACGTAGATGGCGGCCTTTGTCACGGCGGAGCTGGGAATGGTCGCTGCGCCATCGGTGTAGTCCCATTCGATCTCGCCGGTCCTGGGATTCACGCCGGTAAGGCCTTTGCTGGATTGCAGTGCCACGACGTTTTGATAAACCACGGCGCTGGTCCAGTTTGCCGCTTTTGGACGCTCCTTCTTCCAGCGGTTCCTGCCCGTGGTCACGTCGATTCCCACGGCGATGGATTCGCTGTCATTTTCACTCTGCACGACCAGGGTATCACCAACGACAACAGGTGACGATGACATGCCGAGGCTGTTGCTGGCATTGGAGTAATCATAAGTTAGGCCGCGCAGCCAAAGCAGGTTGCCCGCGAGATCGAAGGCAAAGAGATCATTCGAGGAATACAGTGCGAACACGCGCTCGCCGTCGCTGCATGGTGTCGGTGCGGCGACGCTGGTTTTGTTGTGCGACATCGTCCGGCCCGTGGCCTTCATCACGCGCTCCCAGAGTTTCTTGCCATCCGCAGCACTGAAACAGAACACATGCAGATTCGACTGATCCGGTCCGCTTGAACAGGTGACAAACACCTTATCGCCAACCACGATTGGACTGCTCAATCCACGGCCCGGCAGATCGACGCTCCAAGCGATGTTCAGCTTGGGCCCGGGTGCTGCGGTTTCGGTGGAAACGGCGGACGCATTCGGACCGCGGAACTGGGGCCAGTCGGCGGCGGCCAGAAAGGATGAATGATAAATGATGAGGAACGAAAGGAGAGTTAGTGAGGTTTTCATGGTAATGCTCAAGCAAGTTTGAAGTGACAGTAGAATGCGATGATAATCGTGATAAGGAAGACCGACGCTGAGATCCATTTTCCCTTCTGGCTGTGGGGCCACGCGGTTTCACTCAAACCCCATCCATAGTGACAATGCATGAAGGATGCGGCGGAGAGATAAGAAAGCCCAAGCCAGCGCGCGGCATAACCTGTGAATTCGACAGTTGAGCGCCTTGCTGGCAAATGAAGGTGGCCGCCAATCAGCCCAAACAAAACTGCATAAGCTATGATTATACCGGGCACAATGTGACCGATCAGCCTGCGTTTTAGCGGGCCGCCATCGGGAGGGCACGTGAATGTTTCGCTGTCGATCATTGAGGATGGAGTCGCCGGATTATTTCTTTGCAACGATTGCCGTCCCTGTGGCATCGCAGAGGCGGAGTTGGAATTGCCATTCGACGGTCCAGGTTTCTGTCTGCTCGTTTTGGCAGCATTTGACGAGGAGCTTGTTTTTGCCCTTCTTGAGTTTCACGGGGAGTTTGTACTGGTCGAGTTTGGCACCGCGATGGTATTCGTCGCGGGCAAAGAGGAGTTCGCCATTGAACCAGACTTTCCAGCCGTTCTTGCACCCAAGCCGGATCTGAGCTTCACGCTCTTCGCTTGAATCAAACTCGGTGTAGGCGTAACCGGTGACTTCTTTGAGCATGGTGAAGGGCTTGTTGAAGTCGATCTGGCCATACTCATCAGTGCTTGTGAAGTCGGTCCATTTAGCCTCGCTGTTTTTGCCGGGGTAGGAAGCGTCAAGCCTGATTTCTTTTTCCGGGGGGAACTCGGTGTCGAAGCCCTTACGCTCGAGGTTGGTGAAGGGCGCGATGAGTTTCCAGTTCATAAGGAATCCAAAGTGTTTTGGCAGATCGACAGGTTTGTCGAGAGCCTTCAATTTTTTGGCAAGGTCTTTGATCTGATCCTCATCGCGGGCGCTGTTCATCGCCTTGAGATAGGCATTGGTGGCTTCGGCTTTGCGGCCCTGGGCCA
>CANJVS010000124.1 GCA_947477755.1 Verrucomicrobiaceae bacterium
GGCGGTTGGCGGGATGAAGCTTTCCCACTTCACGCCTTTCACATCCTCACTCACGACGAAACCATTCGCATCCACACTGCGAATGCGGAATGCCTGCTTGCTGCCAAGCATGATGACAGTCTCAGCAGGAACGATCTGAAGAGCGACGGCTTTACCGGCGGCAGGAATCTCAGCCACGGGTGCGGCATCCAGTTTGATGCCGCTATTGGGGATCGGGAAGCTGTAGAATTTTTCGGTGGTGGTGACGTAGAGCACACCATCGCAAACGGCTGGAGCGCCCAGACACTGGCCATCGAGTTTGATCTCCTGGACAATTTCGCCATCCTTTTCACCCGGCTTCACCACGACCAGTTTGCCTTCCATCATTGGACAATAAAGAAGACCATCCACAAACAGCGGAGAGGAGTGCAGGTTGGCGTTGCTCAGCTTCTTTTTCCAGAGGTCAGCTCCGGTATTGGCATCGATGGCATACAGTTCACCGCCATCAGTCAGTTGGTAAATGGTGTCTCCCACAAGAACGGGGGAACTGCTGGTGGCTCCGATTGGGTTGCGCCAGGCTTCTGCACTGGACTCCATGATCTTAGCTTCGGTTCCTGGAGGTGGCGGTGGCACCAGTTTCTCAGGCAGTTTCAAGGCGATCATGCGGCCCTTCTCCGAAGTGTCGATGTTCTCATCCCCGTGGATGGCGATGACCTTGCCCTTGTGCAGAATCACACTCGGGTTGACCCCATTTTTGCAAATAGGCATTCTCCAAAAAGGCTTTCCGTTGCGTGCATTCACACAGACCAGGTTGCCGCAGCCAGTGGTGAAGTAAATCACGCGCTTGCCGTCACGAGTTTCCACCACGGGAGTTGAAAAGGAACTGTCCACCGGCGGGCTCACGCCCGGCAAAGACCACCAGGTCAGTTCACCGGTTTTTTTATCAAATCCATAAACGCGATCCGCAGCAGGACCATCGGCACCCCAATTGGAGAAAATGAAATGAATGATGACCAGATTGCCCTCGATGATCGGGCTTCCGACGCGCGAGTTCGGGAAAGTCATGCGGCCAAAGTCTTCCATGAGTGGAATTTCGAAGACCTTCTTTCCATCCAACTCATAGCAAACAAAAAGGCCTGCGTTGCTGACAAGATAGATTCGCTTCGTTTCCGGGTCCACGGTTGGCGCGCCGATGGAGTACCTATTGTAGATGGAATCACTCAGATAGTCGGCGATCTCCACTTCCCAAAGCTTCTTGCCAGTCTTTGCATCAAGCACCGTGAGAATCTCGATGAGGTCGGTTGTCTCTCCGCGATACCCCCACAACACCACCTTGCCGTCCACAATCACAGGCGTTCCGCGGCTGCGTGCATTGTAGGTCCATGCTGGAGCATCAGCGATTTTCCCAGCGCCGGTGTAGTGCTCCAGACTGACTCCGTTTTGCAGAGGCCCGCGCCAATTGGTCCAATCATTGGCTGAGAGAGGGCTGCTGACAGCCAGGAGAGCGAGCGCCATTCCGGCGAAACGCAGAGGGGAGTATTTGGATTCCATGGGGTGAACTTGTGTCGAGTTGTGATAATCAACGTCCATGCTGCAAGCGCCACTTCAATGGTTTTGTCAGACCATCGTCATGCGAGGTGCCGCATGAGCGGATCAGGGCGTGAAATGAACGACACAGCTCATCAGCATCTTTCGACCCAGCGAGCCCCTTGATCGGGGTATAAAATGCCCAGTTATTGGGCTTATTCACGTGAACAGTTAGTTCTCCACAACACTGTCAAGGCGGTTTCTTCTAAAATTATTAGAGTTATCCAGCAAAATGTGGGTCTCATAAGTGAGAATAACCTCTCATTTTGCAAAATTAATCCCCTTGTGTTGACGAGAGCCTCAAAACTTTTTAGACTCCGGCCGTCCAATCGGGTTGAATCTCGTGCGGGCCGCGTTGTTGCAGCCTCTCGGCTAAAACTTTCGCGCCATCGGTCCTCACTGTTGTTGGTTGCTGGATCGCCAAACAAGACCCTCTGGCTTCGCATGCCAGAGGGTCTCTTTGTTTAAGGACTTCCGATGGATGCATCGGCGCGCACATCAAAATGAGGTGCGCGGCTCAGGCGAGAAGAGGCGGATGCATTTCAAAGCGTGGGATCTTCACACACACTGGACGTCCTTGTTGCGTGGTGCCGAAGAACGATCCTGTCGCGGTGCTCTCCGCTTTGATGACGTGATACGAGTTGTAGCTGAATGTTTGCCCTGGCTCAAGACGCGGAAACTGTCCCACCACACCATCACCTTCCACGACGAGTGTGTCCCCATCTGTATCACGCACGATCCATTTGCGACCAAAGATATTCACAGTCTCCGCAGAACCATTGTGAATGGAGACGTGATACACAAAGGGATGAGGACGGTCCGGCGGAGCTGGCCGGGTGGGATCATAGGACACCTCGTCAACAAGCGCACTCAGACCGGGTAGGTATTCGAAACTGACACTCATAATGTGGTATAACTCAGTCAACCGTTACGACAAGACAGTTCAATGGTACGTTCGTATATCAAAGAGTGAATGGCGTTTGAGATTTCACCTGGCCACTTGGAAGTGGCGGACAGAGAGGGATTCGAACCCTCGGTACCGGATTAGGGTACACACGCTTTCCAGGCGAGCCCGATCGACCACTCTGGCATCTGTCCGTTTTACACTGCCCGAAGGCGGCGAGCGCTGAGTGTGTCGTCTGTGCCGACTTATCGCAAGTTGATTTTAAGGAGAGTTGCTTGGCATGGACTTCGTTGATATCCGCAACCTCAACATCATCACCTTCGTGCGCTTCCAACTCCGTCTCATCATCGTCTGCCTTTCAGCATCCATCAGTCTCCTTCATTCCCAGAAAGCGGAGACCCCGAATAAGCGCGCCATCAGTCCAGTTCTCGCGCCGATTGAGGACAAGCCCGGCCTGCCCCGTGTGCTCATCATTGGCGACTCGATCTCCATGGGGTACACATTAGCGGTTCGCCAAAAACTCGAGGGCAAGGCCAACGTCCATCGCATAGCGCAAAATGGAGGACCCACGAAGAACGGCATCGCCAACATTGAGAAATGGCTCGGCACGGGAAAATGGGACGTCATTCATTTCAACTGGGGCATCCACGATTTGAAATTCATGCCTGACAACAAACGTCAGGTCGAAACAGCAGACTATGAAGCCAATCTGCGCACGCTCGTGGCGCGCATGAAAAAGACGGGGGCCAGACTTATCTGGGCCACCACCACACCCATTCCTGATGGCGAACTCGTGCCTGCACGCCGCTTTGGTGAGGTTGCAGACTACAATCAAATCGCCGCCAAAGTCATGAACGAAAACGCTGTCACCATCAACGATCTGAATGCCTGGATCACTCCCAAGCTGGCTGAAATGCAGAAACCAAGGGATGTGCATTATCTCGACAGCGGCTCCGAATACCTGGCACAAAAAGTAGCACGGGAAATCCAGCAGGCGCTCCAGCCTGCCAGATAGCCACCGCCAGCCTGTTGGATTCTGGCCACGGTTCACAAGAACCACGCATTGCAGGACGTTGTCTGCGCGCCACCCTGTCCCAGAATGAACATCGCCCTCCGCCCCGCCACACTGGAAGCCCTGAACGCCTTCCGCCAACGCCGCGAAAAGTTGCTCAAACAACGCGCGGCTCTCGCTCTCGGCACCGTGGCTCTGCTATCGATTCTGATCATTGCCCTGCTGGATCGTACCAGATTCATGCCCGAATCCATTCGCCCGTGGACCACTCTTGCCGCCTATGCAGGAGCCGCATTCGCGGGATGGAAAATGGCATGGCGCTTCATTCGTGAAGCTCGTGACACCCCGGGTGCCGCACGACTCATGGAGAGCGCTGTGCCGGCCATGCGGGAGCGCGTGCTGGCAGCCGTCGAGTTGGCGGAGGGCCACGGAACAGAATCCGCAGAGTTCCGCGCCCGGCTTCAAGATGATGTCGCCTCAGATATTCAGAAAATATCCCTTACCGACGCCCTCCCCGACCGCTCCCTGAAACCATGGATCTTGGGTGCAGGCGGCGTACTGATGCTGATCATCGTGCTCTGCCTTGTCTCAATGCTGCACCTGCCTGGCTTCCTCGCCCGCGCCGCGATCCCATTCTCAAACTTCGCCCGCCCTTCCAGTGTGGAGATCGTCATCATTGCACCGAAACCGGCAAACACGCTTGTGCCATTCGCTTCCGAAATGGAAGTGGTCGCCGACATCATCGGCCCCAAACCGGATCGCGTTCAGCTCGAAACGCAATCGGGTGATGCCAAATCGCGTGTCACGGACATGCGCCTTTCAACCGGCACACAATACCAAAGCCTCGTCGCCATTGGCCAGAGCGACCTGCGCTATCGCATCCTCGCTTCTGATGCCATCAGTCCCTGGTTCACACTCAGTGCCCGCGCCCGGCCGCGGGTGATTGAATTTGTAAAAACCATCATCCCTCCCGCTTACAGCGGCCTGCCTGAAACGCACCCCACGGATGATCGGGGAGATATCGAAGCGCTTGATGGCAGCACCGTGAAGCTGACACTGAAACCCAATCAACCCATTTCCAAAGCCAGTTTGCTCATCAATCCCGATCATGCCGATCATCCCGCAGCCACACCGGCAAAAATCACAGGTGGCCGCGTGAGCGCAGACCTGGTGATCAAGGGTGATATCGAATCCTGGCACATGGCCCTCACCGCTGAGGAGACCGGCTTCACCAATGACGAAACTTCACCCTGGTCGGTCATCGTCATTCCTGATCTACCTCCCGTAGTCCAGATCATTGAACCGGTCGACCAGCTTGATCTCCTCGCTGATGAGACCATTCGTCTCAGCGGGCTTGCGGGTGATGATGTCGGCCTCGCGAATGTCAAGATCGCCCACTCCATCAACGCCGCCGCGTGGAGTGAAAAAGAAATCTCCGGCAAAACCGGGAAAGAAGCCCAAATCCAATCTCTGCTGCCCCTCGCGCCTTTGCAGGTGAAGGCCGGTGACACCGTGCTGGTCAAACTCATCGCCACCGACCTCAAAGGCCAGCGCACTGAAACCCAGCCGCTGCGTGTCATCATTCTCCAGCAAACTCTCAGTCGTGAACAGCGCCAGTGGGCTGCCCAGACACGACGCTTCGCCCAGCAGGCTGAAACACTTGCCGAAGAGACTCGCGAGCTGCGCAAAAACATCGAGCAGGTTCGCAAGACCGAAAAAACACAGGCCAAAAATCCCGAGGCCGCGCGTGACGCCCAAGACGCTGTCGCCCGCGCTCAGACTGAGGTCGAAAAGGTCACCGCCAAGGCGGACGATCTCTGGAAAGCGCTGCAAGAGACTGCCCGCACCGCGCCCACTCATCTTGATGTCCTGGAGACTCAACTCCTCGGTGAAAAGCTCGCCCACATGCGCACTGCCGCATTGAAAGAGATGCAGAAAGTCCTCACTGGCGATCTGGAGAAAACCGAGACGCTCAAACGCGAAGCTTCTGAAGCCCAGGCGGATGCCGACGTCATCGCCAGCGCCGCGCGGGCTTTTGCGGCCGAAGACAACGCACTTCTCGTCGCCCAGCAGGCGCAGCAATTGTCACGCCAGGAAGCCTTGCTCACCGATCAATCACTGCCCGCGAATCGCGATGCTACGCAGCGTCCCAAATGGCAGGAACAACAGCGTGCATCCATGACTGCGAGTGAAAATTTGCGACAGCAAATGGAGGCGCTAAAACCACTCGTCGATGGCTCTCAACAAAATACACTCAAAGAGTTCCAGAAGCAGATTGGTGAAGCCCGCAGCGACCTTGAAGCCAGCCTCGACAAGCCCGATCAGGCCAAAAGCCCGGAGCATCTCTACGGCGCTTCCGACAATCTCCGCCAACGCCTGGCCCGCACCGCTGATGCCGTTCGCGTCATGGCGGAAAGTGCCGCAGCGAAGTCCAACCAATTGCGCGAACAAATCGCCCGCGCGGAGAACCCTGCCGTGGTCGCTCTTCAGGAAGCCAAAACCGCTTTAAATCAAGCTGCAGCCGAAGCCAAAGATCCCAAGAAATCAAAGCCGCGCGAAGATCGTGACGGATTGAAGGCACCGGAGAAAGCCGTCAAAGAACTCGCCTCCGCAGCCAAGCAATTGGAAGAGCAGGCCGTGCTCCGTGAACAGAACACGATCAGCAATGATCAGGCCGCACTCGACACCAACCGCGCCAGCCGCGCCGCAGACAAACTTGCCCGCGAAGTCGCCGAAATGAAGGCTCCTGAGGCCGCCACTCAGGCTCAGGCCAAAGCCGAACAACTCAGCGATGCCGTGCGCGCTCTGGAGGCCGACGCCCTTGCCCAGACCGCCATGAAGGCCATCGAAGAAGCCGCCTTTGACAGTGATCCAAACAAGTCCGCTGTACCCACGCGTCCCTCCGAGCAGGCACGCGCCGCCACTGAGGCACTGCGCCAGCTCCCCGAGGCACTGCGCCACATGAAGAAGCCCGATCCCGTGATGGTGGCCAGCGCGCAGCAAGCCGCCGATCAAAGTCGCAGTGCCACTGAGCAGTTGCAAAATCTTGCCAAACAGGCCGCCACTCAGGCTCCGAACCAGCCCATCAACAGTGAGCCCGCACAACAGGCCACCGAGCAGGCTCGGCAAAAAATCACCGAAGTCGCTCAGCAGATCGCCGCGCAGAGTGAGGCCGCGCGCGAGTCACTTGCTCAACTCACGCCGCAGGTCAGTGACATGATGAAATCCGTCGCTCAAGATTTGAAGAAGACCCTGGAGCAAACCAAGACCGCAGCCAAAGACGCGGAAGCCGCCAAGCCGGTCACCGAAGTCGCAGCCAAAGCCGCCACCTTGCAAACCGAAGCTGCGGAGAACGCCGAAAAAATGAGCTCACTGCAAGCCGCGCTTCGTCAGGAGGCCAACGCCGCTGATTTGCAAAAAGACCAGCAGCGTCAGATGGCCCGCACCGCCGATGGAGCGCTCGCGCAGATGCAGCAGAAGGCACCACAGATCGCGCAGAACCTGCAGAAGGCCCAGCAAGCCCAGGAGAGTCCGCCGCAAGCACAGAATTTAAATCAAGCCGCTCAGGCACAGCAACAGACCGCCCAGGCGCTCGATCAGCTCGCGCAAAACATGGCCAAGGCCGAGCAGGGACAGGAACTCAGCAAACAGGAACTCGCCGCCGCAGAGAAAATGGAGCAGGAACTCGGCGTCAAAGAGCCGCTTGATGAAGCCTACGACCGCGCCCAGCAACTCGCCCAGATGGCGCAGGATGCCCAGCAGGATCCAGGGAAAGTGCTGGCTGAACTTGAGAAGGAACTGCCGAAAAATCCCTCCATGCAAAAAGCTCTGGCAGAGATTTCCAAACAAACCGCGCAGAGCAGCGAACAGGCCGTCACC
>CANJVS010000125.1 GCA_947477755.1 Verrucomicrobiaceae bacterium
CGATGCCGGAACCCTGTTGAGTGGATGAATCCGCATCATCCCCCCGTCACAAACATCCCCTTGATCACCCGAGCAGCCACTCGGCAGGGCATCCATGCCCGCTGACTTCCATTCCCGTTTTTAGGTTCATGGGTTGGTCTCCTTGGTTCCAGTCATTGGTTGCCGGACCTCTTCAGCCACTTCAGGTGGCAATATCTTGTCGTCTCCCTGCTTGCTGTTGGTTGGTGTTTTAGGCGCAGGCGGCACGCCATCACCTGGATCAGTTTTTTTACTTTGACGCTCAATGTCTGGCTCATCGTGGATCTTGCTATTTCCTCCAAGCCACCTGCCATGGAATTGGCCACCGACTTCAGATTACGCGTTGTCAGCCTCAACGTTCTGACCAGCAACCAACGCTATCAGGAGGTTCTCGACTATCTTCACTCAGCCGATGCGGATCTCATCTTTCTCATGGAGATCGATTCCATCTGGGCCGCCAAGCTGGAATCCCTGAAGCTTAGCCATCCGCATCATCTCGTGCACTCCAGAGCGGATAATTTCGGCATCGCCTTCTTCAGCCGGCTACCGCTTCAGCAACTGCGCATCGTCCGTGAGTTCGGGCATGGCCCTGCCATCGGTGCGTATTCGACACCGTCCATCGAGGCACATCTATCCATGGGTTCCCGCACACTCGTCCTTTATGGCATTCATCCCGTGCCGCCGGCTGGATTCACCGCCTGGCAAAGTAGAAATCATCAGCTCAGGGCCGTTGCGGATTGTGCCGCTGAAAATGGCAAGCCCACCATCGTGATAGGGGATCTCAATGCCACCCCCTGGTGTGAAGGCATGAGTTCTCTTCGCAGCAATGGTCGGCTTGATTTCCGCTCAGCCATTCCGCCATGGTTGCCCACGTGGCGCGCGCGTTCGATCTTCGCCATCCCCATCGACCATGTGCTTTGCACCCCGCCCTTGGTCATCAAAGACCGAAAAGTCGGACCGGATCTTGGTTCAGATCATCGCCCCCAGTTCTTTGAAGTTGGTTGGGTGAACGAGTGAAGACAAGCATTACGCTGCCGCCAGAATCGCTGCATCCCAGTCCTTCCACACGGCATCCAGCCCCTGGCTGGAAAGCATTGCGGCCACGGCAGCCGGAGAGCGTTCATCAGCAATGCCGAACTGCCCTTCAGCACGGGCTTTTTCATTCTTCTCCGTCACTTCCACGCGACGGCCTTTCACGGTTTGATGCAGGTCTTCGCTGCCTGCACCGGTGTAGCCGCCGGGTTCGGTGTGACTGCCTGCACTCATGCTGGTGATGCCCAGCGGAGCCAGCGCATCCCGCAAAGGTGCGGACTCCCGCGTGCTCAAAACGATGCCCACTTCTGGGAAAATCAGCCGGAAGGCACAAATCGTCTGCACCAGAGCCCAGTCCGGAAAACCTGTCAGTGGATGAAACCCGCCGGCGGCAGGACGCAGCCGCGGAAAAGCCACCGTGAAGGTCGAGCGCCAACACTGTTTATAGAGATGCTCCAGATGCGCTGCCAACCGCAGCGCCTCCAATCGCCAGTCACTCAGGCCAAACAAAGCTCCGATGCCCATGCGCCGGAAGCCACCCTCATAGCCGCGTTCGGGGCAGGCGATACGCCAGTCAAAATCCTTCTTCGGCCCCGCAGTGTGCATGTCTGCATAGATCTTGCGGTCATAAGTTTCCTGATACACCACCAGCCCCTCGCAGCCTGCCTGAACCATCCGCTCATATTCGGGTGCCTCCATCGGGCCGACCTCGATTCCGATCGTTGGCACAAACTCGCGTATCGCCCGGATGCATTCCTCGAGATAACCGTCGCTCACGAATTTTGGATGCTCACCGGCCACCAGTAGAATGTTGCGAAAGCCCTGTCCGACCAGATGCCTAGCCTCTTTCACCACTTGATCGATGGTCAAAGTCACACGCATGATACTCGCATTGTCCCGGGAAAAACCGCAGTAGGAGCAATTGTTCACGCATTCGTTCGAGACATAGAGCGGCGCAAACATGCGCATCGTGTTTCCGAAATTTCGCCGGGTGATGGCGCGCGCCTCGCGCGCCATCGCTTCGAGTTGTGCAGGGGCCTTCACCTCCAGCAACGACCAAAACCGCTCCATCAGCGGTGATTTACGCTCCGGCAGAGCGTCTAGAATGGGCAGGAAGGCGGACGGCATGTACGTGTTCTATACGACTGCTGGCCGCAGGCGCAACGCTTCGAATGCGGTTCACTGACCCGGTCACTTGCTCCGGAACGCCTCGCTCTGCACCACCGCATGGATCAGAGCTCGCATCGCATGGCCTTGGGCCTTCGATTGCGCCACGAGGCGATCGATTTCAGCCCGATCTGAGAAGCCCATCGCACGACCTGTGGCGAAGGTGAGAAGTTTTTCGATGACGCACCGCACCACTCGGTCCTGATCGGCGAGAAGGAGCTTTTGAAAGTCGGCCATGTTCGTGAACTTTGCACCATTGCTCAATTCGCCGGCGGCATCGACCGGAGGTCCGCGGCGGTAACGCACGCGGCGTCCTTCGATCACGAGTTTGATCGCTTCGCCTTTTTCGATGCTGCGAAAATTTTCACGCCAGCCGCCGATGACGTCGTAGTTTTCCAATGCAAAACCAGGTGGGTCGATAACGCGGTGGCAGCCGTTGCAGCTTTCCATGTTGCGGTGTTTATCGAGCAGTTCACGCAGCGTGGTGGCGCCGCGAATGTCCGGCTCAACACCTGGAATGCCTGGTGGCGGCGGCGGCGGCTCCAAGCCAAGAATGCGGTCCATCACGAAGATGCCGCGTACGACGGGCGAGGTGTTGGTGCCGTTTGCGCTGACTTTTAAAACGCCCGCCTGTGTCAAAATACCACCGCGATGGCTGCCGGCCGGCAGCTTCACCTTTTGGATCTCAAGTCCATTCACTCCAGAGATGTCGTAATGGTTGGCGAGGCGCTTGTTGAGCATGGCAAAATCGCTCTGAATGATGTTTGCGACGCTCAGGTTGTTCTGAATGAGTTCCATGATGAAGCCGCGTGTTTCGCGCAGCATGGAATTGAGCAGCAACTCGTCGTATTCGGGATAGAGCTGCTTGTCGGGAGTTGTGAATTCGATCTCGCGCAGATTCAGCCAGCCATCGGTGAAATCCGCCACGAAGCGTTCCAGCGTTGCCGCCCTGAGCAGGCGATCCGTTTGTGAACTGAGAACGGCTGGCTGCGTGAGCTTTGCGGCGAGCAGTCCGGCATCAGGAATGCTGCGGGTAAGGAAGTAGCTGAGGCGGGTGGCGAGCTGGAGATCGTTGAGTTTGCCCGCAGGCTCTTTAAGAAACAAAAACTCCGGCGAACACAGCACCGCGGTGGCGGCGGTGCGCATGGCCACGAGAAAATCGCTGCTCTCGGCGAACTCGACATCAAACAGCTTCGCATAAGGCTCAATGTCTGCTGCTGTTGCAGGGCGGCGAAACGCGGTGGTGATGAAGGCGGCGAGCAGCCTGCGGGAATCAGCAGCCGGATCGGTGCTGTCGGCGGTGTATTTGGGTTTGAAACCGGGCTGCCGAGCTTTCCAAGCCTGTGAAGGAGGCAGGCCATGCGGCAGCTGCCGAAGTTTTGCATCACCGAGGAGCATCTTTTGACCGCGCGGTGGCCATTCCGTAATGATCGGGCCTTCGAGTGTCACGTCCTGAAAAGCCATGCCTTCGCCGGGATATTTGTCCGGGCTGTCTTTGATGGGCGAATGGCCATCCGGACCGTTCAGGTTTTGCGGACTGATCCAGATGCCTTTGCCCTGGTCGAGATAAAGTGTGATCTCCACGGTGCCGGGTTTGCCGATGGGCAGCTCGTGAAAGCTGTGCGTCACGTTGTCAGCATTGCGGAAATTGAAACTGCCCGTGTTGACGGCGAAAACGACGGGCTCCCCGATCTGGTAGCCATAACCAGTGATGCGCAGTTTGTAAGTGCCGGAGGCCTGGGCGCGGAGATTTGGAATCACGGTGCTGGGAAAGCCGCCGTTGTTGAAGACGACGATGGAGCCATCTTCGCGTTTGAGCCAGTGCTTGCCGAGGTTGTCCTTGTTGCGGTCACTTTCAAGCGTGGCGCTCTGCCGGATCATCTCCGGGCGCGTTTCCTGAAACAGTGCGGTATTGAGTGCCAGTTCCGCGGCCTCCATGTAGCGCTGCATTTGGATGCCCGAAATGGAAAGCGCCTCACCGATGTTGTCGAAGCCCTTGGCGCGTCCGTCCTCGGGCAGCGCGTCGATGACATTCACGTTCACGCCGAGCAGATCACTGATCGTGTTTTGATATTCACGGCGGTTCAGCCGGCGCAGCACGGTTCCTTTCTGCGCGTTGTATTTCGCGCTCAAATCGGTGCCGAGAGCAGTCATGAAATCCTGCACGGCATCCTGAGAGGGTTGTTTCTTCTTTGGCGGCGGCATTTCCCCCGCGGCGACACGATCAAACACGCGCACCCATTGTTTCAACGCCGCTGCATCAGCTCCAGAGGTGGAGAGTGAAGACAAGTCGAGGTCGCCCTTCTTCACATCGCTGTCATGGCAGTCCATGCAATGCTGATCCAGGAAAGGCTGGATGGCTGGAAGCGCGGCGGACGCGATGGTGGCGCAAGCCATGAGCGGCACTGCAGCGGGGAATAGGAACTTCATGTTCACGCCTGATTGATGTCCAAAACTCCGGTGCTGAAGCCGAATTGGTTAGTCTCCACGCCCATCCGCTGGGCGAGTGAGACGAAGAGGTTCGAGAAAACGTGCCTGTCTTTGTTGATGGCGATGTGGCGGCCGTGTTTGAAACCGCCTCCCGCGAGGAGGAGCGGGAGATTGGCCGTGCTGTGAGCGCTCGCGTTGCCGAGATTGGAGCCGAAGACCACCGCTGTGGAGTCGAGCAGCGGACGGCCATTTTCCCGGGTGTTTTTGAGCTTGGCGAGGAAATCGGACAGCGCGGTGAATTCAGCCTGCTCAATGACTTTAAGTTCTTCAATCTTCGCAGGGTCCTGACCGTGATGGGAAAGATTGTGCCAGTCGTTCTTCACGCCTTCGATCTCGGGCACGGCATTCATGCCATTGAGGCGCAGGGTGATGGTGCGCGTGGAATCATTCTGCAGTGCGAGCACAATGAGATCCTGCATCAGTTTCATTTTGCCGATCGCATCCGTGCGGCTCTGGATGTCGGTCGGCGGCCTGGTATCGATCTTGGGCTTTGGCTTCTGCACCCACTCCTCGTTTTGTACCAGACGGCCTTCGAGATCTCGCACGGCGCTGAAATACTCGTCGAGTTTTTCCTGATCGCGTTTGCCGAGTTCACCTTGCAGTTTTTTTGCCTGGCCCATCACGGTGTCGAGAATGCTGCGTCCGCGCTTCAATCCACGCACCTGCGCAGCGATCTCATCCTTTGTGCCATCGACAAAGAGCTGACGGAAAGCGCTGGAAGGGGAAGGCTCCGCCGGCAGCGGCACGCCGCTGGCAGACCATGACATGGATTCGCTGCCCGTTCCCAGAACGAGGCTGGGGAAGCGTGTCAGTGAACCGATGTGTTCCGCAATCAACTGGTCGATCGAGATCGTGTTTTTGAATCCCGCGAGCCCCGGATGCTTTGCGGAGGTCAGCCAGGTCATTTCCGAGGTGTGGCCGTTGGCGCCATTCTGCTCGTCATGCTGGAGGCCGGAGATGACGGAGAAGTCACCCTTCAAATCCTTCAGAGGCTCGAGATAGGGCGTGAGCGTGTAGCCCGCCCCGGTTTCCTGCGGAAATAAAAACGGAGTGTGAAATCCGAGTGTGGCGCACATCGCCAAAAAACGCGGCGGCTGCTGTCCGGAGGCGGCTTGCGCCCGCGTTGCAAAGGCGGGCACCATGGCTTCCAAAAACGGCAGTGAGAGCACGGTTCCCGCGCCGCGCAGAAAAGCCCGGCGGTCGAGGTGGCGTTTGGTGGCGATGTTCATGGTTAGGTGCAAAATGAAACGGCGGTTGTGGCCAAGTTTGACATGGAGGCCGGCGGTCTCAAGCTGCCGCCCGCCTGAACTTTGCCTCGTAGCTGATGCCGCCATTGATGTCGCGAAGCTGGAAGGAGATCTCGCTTGTCGTGCCGACCGGGCGCAATTCGACGCAGAGGAAACCTCCCGCCACACGGTGGAACTTGTGATATTCCCTGTCCTCTCCGGGCGAGCCGCTGGCGTGTGAATCACTCGCGGGACCGACGCTGAACTCATGCACTCCGCTCACCGGATGCACGGAGTGGTATTGCCAGTGGCGGTCACCGCACACGACGAAAAAGTTGTCTGGCGCGTTGGCTTTTAACCATGCGCGGATTTCATCCCCCTCATGCGTGAAGGCGTCGTTGCTGTGATTGTCGTGCTTGTTGCCACGGTCGGGGCCGACGACAGGCGTGGGGCTGACGAGCACCTTCCACGTCACCGTGCTCTCCTTGACGGTGCGCTTGAACCACTGCTTCTGCCCGGCACCCCAGATCGTTTTTTCAGGCCCGTCCGGCATCGTGTTCGGCGAGCGGTAATCACGACCGTCGGTGAACCAAAGTTGCAAATCACGACCCCAGCGGATCGTGCGAAAGTCGCAATCACCCATCGGTGCCTGTTCGCGGAAAATCTGCACGCCCTCCTTGAATGACAACTCGCCCGCGTTCATGCCCGGCCAGCAATCGTTGGTTACCGTGTCGTGATCGTCCTTGAGCCAGTATGTCGACGTGTTCCGCACTGCCTCGACCAAGCGCGGCAGACTGAACATCCGCTCCCAATGCAGGCGTGCGAGCTCAGGCGACACGGCGCGCGGCGGATTGCTGTCGTAATAAACAAGATCGCCCGTCATGACGATGAAACGCGGATCGAGCGCGGTCAAGTGGACCAGGTTCTTGGCACACCGGTCTACATGTCCCCCGAGCAGATTGAGGGCGGGCGGCAGCTGGATGCCCGAACGGATGTCTATGCGCTCGGAGTGCTGCTTTACGAATTGCTGACCGGGGCACTGCCGTTCGATCCAATCCCGTTCAAAGGCGGGGACATCGCCTCGATGAAGCGTCTGATCGCGGAGGTGATTCCTGAACGCCCGAGCACACGCATCCGCCGCCGGAGCACAAGACAGACCAGGGACAAAACCCAGGGACAGCCATTGCCCGCGACAATCTCTTCGGATCTCGACTGGATCACATTGAAGGCCCTGGAAAAATCACGAGAGCGCCGCTACCCGAGCGCGCTGGACCTCGCTGCTGACATCCAGCGCCACATCGACCACCAGCGGGTGCTTGCGCGTCCGCCGGGTCATCTGAACGGCTTCATCCGCTGGATCAAACGCCACCGCGCCGGCTGCGCCGCAGCCGCTGTCGGCTCCGTGCTCAGTGTCAG
>CANJVS010000126.1 GCA_947477755.1 Verrucomicrobiaceae bacterium
AATCCTTCGCGGTAGTTCACCGCGGCTTGTTTTGCCTCCTGCATTTCAGACGTTTTCAAAGATGGGGTGTTGCTGGAGGCGCCGCCCGATATGATCCGGGCGGATTTGGGGGGCGGCTTTTGGTAGCGGACGGAGATGACCTCACCTCCCGCGACCTGAATCCTGGCAGTCCATGTTTGGAGTTTGGCCGCATTGCCCCCGACACCGAGCAATTGCCATCCGCGAAGATTGGCCGTTTTTGAGACCACATGCGACTCCATGGTCCGCGTGTCCAGAAGGGTGGCGAAGACATCGTTCTCCATTTGCGCGATGCCTGTGAGAATGAGTGAATCGGAAACTCCCAAGGAGCGAGTGAATGGCGAGTTCGTGAAGAGCGCCTCAAAGTCATCCTCCTTCACCGATTGAGGAATCGTTGAATCATCGCCCGCGGGTGGTGCCTGCTGAGTCGTATCCGCTCCGTGCATCGCCACGAAGCCGCACAAGCTCAGGAGGAGAATGCTCCGCCCCGGGCTCATGATCTTCCTCCAAACAAAAGGCGGCAGGATTTCATGGAGCAAAGTACGGCAGCAACCCGGCAAAACCATCCAGCAAAGCTGAAAGCAAATGCCGGGCGTGAAGAGGACCCAAAATGCCTTCCCCTGATGCGGAACGGTAGTTAGACGCGGCAAAGGCGGCTGATGAGACCTGCGTTTGACCACGGCGCTCAGCCACGGAAGATGCAGGATGCGCTTTCTCATCACCGCCGGCCCGACTCGCGAGCCGCTTGATCCGGTGCGGTATCTCACGAACCGCTCCTCCGGAAAGATGGGCTATGCGCTTGTCGAGGCGGCGCGGGCTGCGGGTCATGAGGTCGTATTGATTTCGGGACCGGTGCATCTTCCAGCTCCGGATGGCGTGGCATTGGTGAGAGTTGAGACGGCGCGCGAAATGTTTGAGGCCGTGCAAAGCCGCATCGCCAGCGCGGAGGTGGCCATTTTTTCGGCGGCGGTGGCGGATTACCGGCCCGTGGTCAGGGCGGAACAAAAAATCAAGAAAGACGCGGCCACGCTGACCCTCGAACTGGAGCGCACGGAGGACATCCTCGGCTCGGCCCGGCTTGCGTTTGGTTTCAAAGGTTACCTCGTCGGCTTCGCCGCTGAGACGGAGAAACTGATCGAGCATGCGCAGGACAAACTGGCCCGCAAAGGCTGCGACCTCGTGATCGCCAACGATGTTTCCCAGCCCGGCATCGGATTTGACAGCGCAGAAAACGCCGTCACTCTCTGCCTCCCCGGCGGCCGGACCCAAGCTCTGCCGCAGCAAAGCAAGACGGCACTCGCGCGTGAGCTCATCACGTTCATCACCCGTCACGCCCCTTAAATCGCCACTCATTCATGTCACTCCTCCCCATCGCCCTCGACGCCGCCACGCAGGCGGGTCAGCTCATTCGAAGCAACTTCGGCTCCGATCTCACGGTCAATGAGATGCAGTGCCACGACATCAAGCTGGAGCTGGATGTGCGCAGCCAGAAACTCATCACCGAAATCATTCTCGCCAACAATCCGACCCATGCGATTCTCGGTGAAGAGGAAGGCGACATCGGAGGCGACGGCGAAGTGGAATGGATCGTCGATCCCATCGACGGCACGGTGAACTACTATTTTAATATTCCGCATTTCTGCGTGTCCATTGCCGCACGGAACCGCCAGACCAAGGAGATGCTGCTCGGCGTGATTCATGATCCGATGCAAAATGAAACCTGGTCCGTGGTCCAGGGCGGTCCGCCGCTGCTCAATGGCAAGCCGATCGCAGTCAGCACACGCGCCACCATGGCGGAGGCCGTGGTCACCGTCGGATTCTCAAAAAGCAGATCCGCGCTCGATGCCGGTTTCGAACGCTACAAGCGCATCGCTTATGATGTGCGCAAGACACGCATGCTCGGCAGCGCCGCACTCGCCCTGGCCTACATCGCCAGTGGCCGGCTTGATGCGTACATCGAAGAGCAAATCAGCCTGTGGGACATCGCCGCCGGAGTCATGCTCGTCGAAGCCGCCGGAGGCAAAGTCAGCACCTCACCAAGCGTCGTCAAACCCGGCACCATGTTCATCTGCGCCTCAAACGGCAAGCTGCCCATCGAGCCGTATCTGTAAGGAGAACCGTTGACGCTTGCTGGCGGTGTTTTTTGAAAGCCCCGCCAACGGCTGCATGCTTTTGGTTCAGCGCTTCCGCAGCACGCGCAGACGCTCACGGCCGACACGTCCGTCATGGCCGATTTGCGGCACGACATCTTCGATGATCTCCCAACGCGAATCAGCAAACAACACGCCGAGTTCAGGCACAGGAATGCCAAACGGCGGACCGCTTTCACCGGGGTCCATGTCGGGATTGATGAACCAGATGCCGACAAGCAAACCACCTGGTTTCAACACCTCATGCACGGCCTTTTCATAATCCGTCCGCAGTTCCGGCGGCATGGCGCAAAGGCAGGTATGCTCGAACACATAATCAAACTGACCAACCCACTCCGCGGGCATGGCAAACAGATCACCGGCGACAAAGCGGTCAGCATGAGCCGGGTAGGCCGCTCTGGCCATCTCAATGGCCGTGGGAGACAGATCGAGCCCCGCGGCATCCACACCCTGCCCGGCAAGCATGGCCACCTCATGCCCGACGCCACAGCCCGGCACCAGGGCACGGCCGTGCGGATGATGGTTGATCACCCATTGCTCCATGGGCGGTGATGGTTTGCCCTTGTTCCATGGCGTCTCGCCTTCGGTGTAACAGCGTTCCCAGTCGGTCATCATTTGGTTCTCCTTCACATGTCTAACACTTGATGTAGAAACGCCCACTCGTCGGCGGTTTCTTCGATTACTTTTGCGAGCGCGGTCCCCGCACCATGACCGGCACTGGTTTCGATGCGGATCAGTGTGGGCGGCCCGTCATTGGCCTGACAGGCCTGGAGTTGCGCGGCAAATTTAAAACTGTGGGCGGGCACCACGCGATCATCGTGATCAGCGGTGGTGACCATGGTCGCAGGATAGCGCGTGCCGGGCTTCAGATGGTGCAGCGGTGAGTAGGCGTAGATGGCCTTGAACTCAGCGGCATCTTCACTGCTGCCATAGTCGCTCTTCCAAGCCCAGCCGATGGTGAAGCGGTGGAAGCGCAGCATGTCCATGACGCCGACTGCGGGCAGCGCGGCTCCATAAAGCTCGGGGCGCTGGGTCATGCACGCACCGACGAGCAGCCCGCCGTTGCTGCCGCCCATGATGGCGAGCTTTTTGGGCGAGGTGTACTGCTCCTTTTGCAGCCACTCGGCGCAGGCGATGAAGTCATCGAAGACGTTTTGCTTCCGCAGCTTCGTGCCGGCGAGATGCCAGTCCGCGCCATACTCGCCACCTCCGCGCAGATTGGCCAGGGCATACACGCCGCCCATCTCCAGCCAGATGGCCCGGCCTATCGAAAAGTTTGGCGTGAGACTGATATCGAACCCGCCATAGCCATAGAGCAGTGTGGCATTGGTGCCATCAAGCTTGGTGCCCTTTTTGTGCACGATGAACATGGGCACCTTGGTACCGTCCCTGCTCTTCACAAAGACCTGTTTCGTCTCATACGGCGAGGCGTCGAAATCAACCTTCGGCTGTTTCCAAAGCGTGCTCCTGCCGCTGGCGACATCGTAGTGGTAGATCGCACCGGGCGTGGTGAAACTGGTGAAGACGTAGTGCGTGATCTTGTCCGCGCGCTTGCCGCCGAAACCGCCCACAGTACCGATGCCCGGCAGCTCAATCTCGCGGATCAGCCTGCCGTCGAGATCGTAGGCTTTCATCGCCGAACGCGCATCCTGCAGAGACTTGCAGAGGATCTGTCCGCCGACACATGAGACGCTGTCCAGCTTGTGTTCGCCTTCGGGAATGATCTCGCGCCAGTCTTTGCGATCCGGCTTCGTGACATCGATGGCAATGACGCGGTAGCGCGGTGCCTTGAGATCGGAGTGCAGGTAGAAAACGCTGCCGACATTGTCGATGAAGTTGTAGGCGGCATCGAACTCATTGAGCAACTCGACGACCCCGGCGCCCGCTTGAGTGAGATCCTGGTAAAACAAACGATTCTTCGGGTCAGTGCCATGGGAGACATTGTAGATCAGGTAATGGCCGTCATCCGTCACGCTGGCATGCAGGCCCCAGTCCGGCTGATCGGGACGTGCGTAGATCAGTTTGTCCTCGCTCTGCGGCGTGCCGAGTTGATGAAAATAGACTGTCTGGTTTTTGTTGGCCTCCGTCAGGGCCGCGCCTTCCCTGGGCTTTGGATAACGGCTGTAATAAAAGCCGCTGCTGTCCTTGGCCCAGGAAGCACCGCTGAACTTGACCCACTCGATGAGATCGCCGGTGTCCTTGCCGGTGGCGATGTCCCTGACGCGGAACTCCTGCCAGTCACTGCCCGCTTTCGACACGCCATAGACGAGCCATTTCCCATCTTCGCTCGGCGCGGCCTCCGTCAACGAGGTGGTGCCGTCTTTCGAGAGTGTGTTTGGATCGAGCAACACGCGTGCTTCGGCTGCGAGCGATTCCGTCACATGGAGCACACTTTGATTTTGTAGACCTGAGTTGCGGTTGAAGAACCACTTTCCACCATGCTCAAACGGCACGCCGGTGCGCTCATAGTTCCAGGCCTTTTCCAACCGCTCGCGGATTTTGGCGCGTTGCGGAATGGCCTTGAGATAACCAAAAGTCACTTCGTTCTGGGACTTCACCCAGGCCTTTGTTTCATCACTGTTGTCATCTTCCAGCCAGCGATAGGGATCCGCCACCTTGGTGCCGTGATACTCGTCGATGATGCTGCCGTCTTTCCGGGTTTCAGGGTAGGTGAGGCTTTGGGCGGTGGAGATGGTGGTCATGAAGCAGAGTAGCAGGCTGGCACGCATGAGTGCGGATCATGGCGATAAAACAGTGCCTGTCGAAATCTCCCTGAAAATGATCTCGTCTCGCGTCGGCGATTCATGCATCATGGGGCCTCAATCCCATCCAAACACCATGAACACACCTCCTGGCATCCCCGTTGTGAAAGAGAAGAATGGCATGTCCTGTCTGGCCATCGGCGGCATCGGCTGCCTCGTCATTGTTGTCATCCTCTTCCTCGGTGGAGGAGCCGTTGTCTTCAAGTTCATGCCGCAACTCAAAGAGTTCGCGTCTGAGAGCAAAAAAGACCCGGCCAAGGCGGCCGCCATGCTGATGCTGAAGATGAATCCTGACATTCAGATCATGACCACCGACGACGCGAAACGCGAGGTCACCTTCAAGGTCAAATCCTCAGGGGACACTGTGACGATGAATTTTGACGACATCCAGAAAGGCAAAATGAAGATGACGAACAGCAAAGGCGAGGAGGTCTCCATTGATGCCTCCGATGCCGGAAAAGGCGGCATCGTCATGAAAGGTCCGCAAGGTCAGACGGTGATCGGTGGCGGAGCCGCAGCCACCTCCCCGCCTTCCTGGGTTATTGTTTATCCTGGACTCACTCCGGAACAGGGCGGCATGAAATCGGAACAGGACGGCACCGTGACAGGCATGGTGCGCGGCAGCACCAAAGACCCGGTGACCAAGGTGAAGACACAGCTTGAAGCCTCCCTCAAAGCCGCCGGCTACACCACGGAAACCAACCTCATCACCGCTGGCGATGGCTCCGTGACCGGGAGCATCACAGCAACCAAGGCGGACGGCAAAACCACCGCGACCTACCTGATCACGACCGAGGATGGCAAGACCGTGATCATGACGCAGTATGAGGGCCCCAAATCCTGAGCATGGCCTCACTGACCCATCCCAATCTGGTGATTCTCTCCGGAGCGGGTCTCTCTGCAGAATCCGGTGTCGCGACGTTCAGGGGAACCGATGGCTTGTGGGAGGGACACCGGATCGAGGATGTCGCCACCCCTGAAGCTTTCGTGCGCACGCCTGAGCTCGTGCAGCACTTCTACAATCTGCGTCGCGCCGCGCTGAAAACCGTGGAGCCAAACGCCGCGCATCACGCCCTGGTGCGACTCGAAAACGCGTGGCCCGGCGGCTTTCTCCATGTCACGCAAAACGTGGATGATCTCAACGAGCGCGCCGGCGCAAAACGTCTGCTGCATATGCACGGCCAGCTCAAAAAAGTGCGCTGTGTCTGGTGTCGCACCGTGTTGGATTGGGAAAGTCCCGTCACCGTTGACACGCCATGCCCTGAATGCGGCCGTACAGGCAAACTGCGGCCCGACATCGTCTGGTTCGGCGAGATGCCTTACTACATCGACGAGATCATGCGTGCGCTGGAGACGGTGGACATCTTCCTGTGCATCGGCACCTCCGGTGTTGTCTATCCCGCCGCCGGCTTTGTCCGTCTCGCTGCAGAACACGGCTGCCAGCGCCTCATCGAAGTGAATCTCGAATCCACCGGCATCACCAGCCACTTCACCGAGGAACGCCATGGTCCGGCAAGCATCGAAGTTCCGCGCTTGGTGGATGAACTGCAGGCGGAAAGCATGCGCATTTAAAGATGATGAAGTGCTGCTTGCCAAATCTAACTTTCACAACTATCTGAAAGTAGGATGCCTAACAAACCTGTCAGCACTTGGGAAGATTCGCGTGAGGAGTTCATCGCTCAATGGGGTGCACTAGGCAGCAACTGGGGAATCAACAGAACGATGGCGCAGATCCATGCCCTGCTCATGACCGCTCCGGAGCCGATGTACACTGACGAGATCATGCAGCGACTCCACATCAGCCGTGGCAATGCGAACACCAACCTGCGGGAACTGAACGGCTGGGGATTGATCCGGCTCGTTGTGAAAAAAGGCGAGCGCCGCGAGTATTTTGAGGCGGAAAAGGATGTGTGGAAAATGTTTATCATCATCGCCAAAGAACGTAAACGCCGGGAACTGGATCCTGCATTGGGTGTGCTCAAGGGCTGTGCCGAGCAGACCAAGGGTGAAAACGCCGGACCCGGGCGTGATTTCCATCGCCAGATGAAGGAACTGCAGGAGTTCGTCGAGTTCGGCATGAAAGTTTCCGACACCGTGGCGGGCATGAAGCACGCCTCCGCTCTTCAGTGGGCCATCAAACTGCTCGGCTGACCCCCTTTTTTACCCTCATGTTTCAGAACTATCTGAAACTATAAAACAAACAAAGACACCACCCAACGAAAGGAACCCACCCCATGAACGAAACTGTGATCACCTATGGCCTTTATCTGGCACTCGCCGTCGGCCTAACTATTTGGGTCGCAAAGACCCTGCATCAAAACGGACGCGTTTTTCTCGTCGAATGCTTCCATGGCAACACCGAACTGGCCGACAGCGTGAACCACCTGCTTGTC
>CANJVS010000127.1 GCA_947477755.1 Verrucomicrobiaceae bacterium
GAAATGCGCGCGGCCAGATCGCTGTCACCGGGGTTTTGCTCGAGATGGCGGTCATTCAGGCGCTTCAGGAAATCGCGCGTGTCGCGCTCGGCTTTGTCGCTGATGTTTTCGGGCCGGGCGAGATTGGGGATGGGCTTGCTGGCATTGAAAGCGGTGCCCTGAAAGGCTGCGGGTAAAAAGGCACTGCCCCAATGTCTCGGACCGATTTGCGGCGTGCCGCGCGGATCCGGGATGGCGACAAAGGCGGGGAAGTTTTGGTTCTCGGAACCAAGCGCGTAAGTGACCCAGGCACCCGCGGCCGGAAAGCCGTCAAGGATGTAACCGGTGCCCATCTGATTCTCAGCCGGACCGTGCGTGTTTGATTTTGCGGTCATGGAATGGATGAAGCACATGTCATCAGCCATCCCGGCAAGATTCGGGAGCAAATCGGAGATCATCTTGCCCGATTGACCGCGCGGTTTGAAGTCGCGAATCGGCTTGATCAAATTCCCCTGCTCGCCCTGAAACGTGATGAGCCCCCCTGCCCCAGGCATCTGTGTGTCGTGGCGCTTGAAGAGCTCGGGTTTGTAATCCCAGGTGTCTACGTGGCTCATGGCCCCGGAACAGAAAATCATGAGCACCTGCTTCGCCTTCGGCTGAAAATGCGGAGGACGCGGCGCATAAGGGCGGGCCGGGTCGATGACTGGACGAATGGGCGACTCGCTGGCGAGCAGCCCATTGTCCTTGAGCAGCGAGGCAAGCGCGATGCTGCTCAGACCGGTGACTGTGCGATTGAGAAAGTGACGACGGTTGAGCAGGTGATTCATGGCTTAGTTGAGGCGGATGAACTCGTTGGAGTTGAAGAGGGCGCGACAGAGGGCGGGGAGGCCGTGGGATTTGGCAAGGGCGAGTGCGTCGGCCTGTTCCTCGGAACTTGGGGGGCGCTGGTAGATGATCTCAAAGGCATGCCGGACTTGTGCCGGCAACTCAGGACCGGACTCTTTGATCGACCGGCTGGCAAAGGCTTCCGCCTGTTGCATGGCAAAGTGGCTGTTGAGAAGATTCAGGGCCTGAAGCGGCGTGGTGGAGCTGGTGCGCTTCGGCGCAGGCTGGCCGGCATCGGGGCAGTCAAAGGCACCGAAGAAATCATCGAGCATGGTGCGCGGCTTGCTCTGGTAAACCATGCGGCGAAACTCGGCGGGCCCGCAGTCAGCCTTGGTCTGATAAACTTTGACGTAGTTATCGTTAGGCTCAAAGAGATCGAAACCCGGGCCACCCATCTTGAGATCAAGCTGCCCGCTGGCGGCGAGCATGGCATCGCGCACGGCTTCGGCTTCCAGCCGGCGCGGCGGGAAACGCCAGAGCAGGCGGGCGTTGGAGTCAACCCGGGACGCCTCGGCGTTCATCGCGCTGCTTTGCTGAAAGGTTTTCGACATCAGGATGAGTTTGTGAATGTGCTTGAGGCTCCACCGGTGCGTGATGAGTTCTCCGGCGAGGAAGTCGAGCAATTCCGGGTGGGTTGGGCGCGTGCCATTGATGCCAAAGTCGCTGGGTGTATCGACCAGTCCGGTGCCGAAATGGTAGTGCCAGAGGCGGTTCACGATGACGCGCGCGGTGAGCGGGTTCCCGGGATCAGCAATCCAGTTGGCAAGGGTAAGACGACGTTCCTGTTCGGGAGTATCCGCGGGAAGGACGAGCGGCTTGCCAATCTGCTTCAGAGCAGCGGGAGCGACGACTCCGCGGGGCTGCGTGGGATCGCCACGATGCATGAGATGCGTGGCACCGGGTTGAGCGAAGGTGCCCGCGTAGACCATGGGTAGCGTGGTGAGTTTTTGAATCTCGTCGACGATGCCTGATCGCTGTTGTGTGAGTCTGGCGACTTCGGCCGCCTTTTCGGCTGGCACATCACTGAGCGTGGGAATCGTGGTGATGCGCTTGCGGTAAGCCTCGGCAAGGCGGTCTGAACTGGATGCGACAGACTTCCATGCTTTGCCATCAATTGAGATTTCAACCCGGTAACCGAGAGCGAGACGGTCATCGAAATGCCTGCCTTTACCCACGCTGCGGTCACGGCTCCAGACGATGCGATTGATGCGTTCGAGCCTGGCGAATTCAAGCTGCGCCCATCCGCCGTTTTTTTCTTTCGCGATCCAGCTGCGCGCGTTGCCATACTGCCCATCGTTTAGGTGTTCACGCTTGTGGTTAGGATTACTACCGTCCGCGTAGGTGCCGGAAACGGTGACTGACGCGGTGCGGGCGATGTTTTTGGAGCCTGGCGTGAAGACTTCAAGTTCATCGATGCAGGGCTCGCTGCCGCCCGCAGCCGTGATGGTGAAGCGGAGATACCTGGCCTCGACGGCATCAAAGTTGTCCTCGGTGGCGAGATGCGAAACGGGTGCCCGGAGATGCGGGACCGTGGGTGGTGCCGCATCTTTTTGTCCTGAATCTTCATCCGCTTCTTCAAAGACCACCACATCCGCGACGGTCGGGCCACCTTTGTCGCCGCTGCGGAGAAGGAGCAGGCTTTTGTCGGTGAGCTTGTGGATGCCGGCGACTTGCAATCCGCTCCACCGCCGCTCACCCGCAATCGCAGGTTTACCATCGGCAAAGAGGCGCTGATTGATCGTGGCGATTTCAGTTTGATCATGCTTGGTTTTGAGATCGCCATCAAGATCGAGAACGTAGCGTGCATCTTGCGCGTGAGTGGTCCAGGCCCCCCATGAGAGCCAGATGCGGAAACGCCCGCTCATTTTGGGATCCCAGGTGAAGAAGTCCTCCTGCTTGCCGTTTTCGGCCGACCAGTAGCGGTAGCTTTCACCGAGATTGGGCAGCCGGGTGGCATCACCTGGATCTTCAGCCTGGCCTTTGTCGCGACCTGGCGAGTAGGTGATGGGCTTTCCACTGGCGGGTTGCTCGATAGCGGTGGTTTGAGCGCTCGCATCATCGATCACGACGATCCTTCCGGGATGTGCGCGCGGCTGAAACGCAGCCAATTTGGCCTCGATCGGCGCAAGTTCGGCGCGCAGTTGGGTGAGACGCTTTTCGTTATCCGAACTGCTGGCGGAGCGCAGAGGGCGCTCCCCATGCTGCACCCCCTGGAGCATCGCCACCATGGCGTAGTAGTCCTCCTGCGCGATGGGGTCGAACTTGTGATTGTGGCAGCGGGCACAATTGACGGTGAGTCCGAGGAAGGTCGCTGCGGTCGTGCTCACCATGTCATGGAGTTCGTCGGCGCGTTGATTTGCGGTGAGCACCGGGTCTTTGGATTTCACGCGGTCAACGGCACCGCCGACGAGGAATGCCGTGGCGGCATCCTGATTCAATGCATCACCGGCGAGCTGCTCACGAATGAATTGATCGAAAGGCTTGTCGGTGTTGAAGGCCTCAATGACGTAGTCGCGATAAGGCCAGGCATTGTCACGGGCGCGATTGGTTTCAAAGCCATCCGACTCGGCAAAGCGGACGACATCGAGCCAGTGGCGCGCCCATTTTTCGCCGAAGCGCGGTGACTTGAGAAGGGAGTCCACCAGAGCCTCACGTGAGGATGGAGACGCCATGAAGCGTGCGACTTCTTCGGGCGTTGGCGGCAGGCCGATGACATCGAAGTAGAGGCGGCGAATGAACGTGCGCGGGTCGGCTGGCGGAGACAGGCTGAGGTTTTTCTCAGTGAGTTTCTTCTGAATGAGAGAGTCGATGGTCTCTGCCGCTGCAGGCCTGGCCAGGGGCTGATAGGACCAGTGGCTGAGGCGCTTGTCGGCCGATGCGGCTTTGTCAAAGGCGGTCTCAGGCCAGTTGGCGCCGGAGTCAATCCACTGCTTGATGAGCGCAATCTGCTCCGCAGGCAGGGGATCATTCTTCGGCGGCATGCGCTCGTCCTTGTCGGTCGAAATGAGGCGCTGGTAGAGCGGGGATTCGGCAGCCTTGCCAGCGACTATGGCAGGGCCTGACTCGCCACCTTTGAAGGCGTGAACTTTGGCATCGAGGCGGAGATCGGCTTTGTTTTTCTTTTCGCCGTGGCATTCGATGCAGCGCTCTTGCAGCAGGGGCCGGATTTCGGAATCAAAATCCAAAGCGTTGGCACCAACACTTACTGTTAGGCAAAGCAATTGGGTCAAAACCACCGGCCTGAATCTTTTCGCCGAAATCATTTTTCCAGAGTGCGGGTCACGGTTGGGTTTCATCGGTTCGAAAGTGTTTTTTTAAGACCGAGATCGTCGCGGGCGTGAAGAAGGTGTGTCTTCATTGCGGTGGCGGCTTCGTCGGCACGGCGGAGAAGGATGGCATCGAGAATCCTGGCGTGATCTTCAACGGCCTGATCTTTGGTGACAAGGCGGTAGCCATGGCTCAGGCTGGTTTGCAGAAGGTCGGAAAGTGACTGCATGAGCAGAGCGCCAATTTTGTTACCCGAAGCCTCGGCGATGAGGCAGTGGAACTCCATGTCAGCGAGGACCTGGGTTTCGAAATCCTGGCAATTTTTCAGACGATCATGCGCGGCCTTGAGCTTCCTGAGTTCAGTCGCCGTGGCGCGTTCGGCAGCGTGGCGGGCATTCTCGGGTTCCAGGGCAAGGCGGACTTCAGTAAGTTGAACCAGACGCTTTTTCTCATCCGGTACGAGCAGGTGCACCGCGCTGCTGAGCGGTTTGTGAAGCTTGTCCACGATCTTCATTCCGCTGCCCTGGCGGATTTCGAGCAGGCCCTGGAGTTCCAGCCGTTTGGCGGCTTCGCGCACGACACTGCGGCTCACTCCGAAGCGGGCGGCCATGTCACGCTCGGTGGGCAGACGGTCGGAGGTGTGATTGCGCGCCAGCGTGATGATGCGGCGGCTGACGGTATCAACAAGGGAAGGCGACTGGGCGGTGGCAGGCATAGTGGTAATTGGTCAGACCAATTGGAATGCACTGAATACGCTTGCATTTCTTTTCTTCTATCCGCGAAAGCCGAAGGCATTTGCCAGGGCCAGGCAGTCACGCACAGGCATCATGCCACCGGAGGGTGTGGGATGTGAGAGCGAAGCCGCAGCCGTGCAAACGGCGAGGCGGAGACGATCCGCCAACGGCCAGCCTTCATGCAGGGCGTAAAGCAGACCTGCGGCGAAGGCATCACCAGCGCCGGTGGCTCCCTGGCTGTAGCCTGCCGGAAGCTGCAGCGATGGCTGGTAGTGCTCATCCTGATCACAGGTGCAGGCGGCGGCTCCGTGCTCCGTGTGGATGGTGACTGTCTGGCGGACACCGAGTGCCAGCAGATCACGCGCGGCTTTAAGAAGCGCGGGGCCATCACTTGAAGAGAGGGTGCGGTTCAGCACGCGTGAGGCTTCGATCTCATTGATGATCAGATGATCCGTATGCGGCATGGCGCTGAGCGCGATGTCGCGGAATTGCGGATGCTCCGTGCTCACCATGTCGACGCTGGTTTGCAGTCCGGCTTCACTGGCTGCGGCCAGCAAGTGCGCGGCATGAGTGCGGCCATCGGTGGCAAAACTGTCCATGTGATCGAGCAGCATCAGGTAGCCCAGATGCAGGATGCGCGCGCCGGTGTGGCGGACATCACAATGGCTCTCATTAAAAAGCGCATTGGCGCCGCGCTGATGAAAAAACGTCCGCCGGCCAGTGCCCTGCACGGTCATGGCATCGGTGTAGGAGGTGGAGCGTTCGCCGGTCAGATGCAGCTGCGCGGCATCGATGCCATGAGCCTCGCAATCCTGACGAATCCAGCGGCCGTTGGCATCATCACCAACAAGCCCGCAGGCTGCGAGCGGAAAACCCGCCTGCATGGCAGACAGGTCTTTCAGCACATTGTAGGGGCCGCCACCATTGGCCTGTGACTCGCTCAGGATGCTGGCCAGCATGTCCTGCTCGGGATACGCGTCGATGATCTTCACGTAGTCCACGATGAAGTTGCCGGCGGCGAGAATGCCCGAGCGCTGGGTGCTCATGATCGTCAGAGTGAAATGACTGAACCCGTGCGCTGCGACTCAAGGGCGGCAGCGAAGATCTCATGCGTGGCGACGGCCTCCTCCGGCGTGGCACAGCCGAAGCGGTCACCGAGTTGACCGTCACGCTCGGTGAGGTAGGCGGCCCACATCTGCTGGATCACATCAGGGAATCCGGGCTCAAAGATGCCGCCGGTCACGGTTTTGAAAGGCGTGCCGAAACCAAGTTCGGTGCGCTTCCACCACTGCTCCTTGCCGCGCTCAAAAATCCAAAGCGTCTTTGGCTCGGCCGTGCTGAAACGCACGCCGCCATCGGTGCCAAGGATCTCGATGAACCAGGTGTTGGTGGCACCGGGAGCCAGGCGTTTCATTTCCAGGCGCAGCGGCACCTCATGATCGGCGATGGTCGTCCAGGTGTGCAGCATGGCATTGTCCCAGGTGTCACAGTTGGTTATGCCACCCTTGCCATCGGGGCGCTGCGGATAGCCTTTCTGAAGCTGGGCAAAGAGACGGGTCGGTTTCCATCCGAGGCGCAGCGGCACATGGCAGGCATGCATGCCGAGATCATTGAGCGCGCCGCCCTCGCCACAGGTGGCGTTGATACGCTTCCAGTTAGCCGCCTTGGTGGCGTCGAGATCACTGCTGTGATGGAAACCCGAGACGACTTCCAGGACACGGCCGATTTCACCCTTGCGGGCGATTTCAAAAGCACGCTGGGCGCCTGGAAAGAAAGGCATCTCCGAACTGCAGCGCACGAAGCGGCCGCTCGATTTCACGGCATCCAGAATGCGCCGGGCCGAGGCGAGATCGATGCCGAAGGGTTTTTCGGCGAAGAGATCCTTGCCGGCCGCGAGCACGTCCAGATAGAGCTTTTCGTGCAGATTGTGCGGCACGGCGACATAGACGACATCGACCTCGGGATTGGCGAGCAATTCCTTGTAGTCCGTGGTCTTCTGGGTGCAGGAGGGGATGCAGTCAAACCACGCAAGCGTGGCAGGATTCAAATCCGCGACCGAGACGAGAACGGGGCGCACAGTGACGTCCATGAGGGCGCACCAGCGCGCGAAGGCGCTGGCCATTTCACGGCCCATGAGGCCGCCGCCGATGATGCCGATGCGGATGTCTTTCATTTCGTCACGAGTTTGAGGGCTGTCTTCACGCTGGCACCGTCATGCACCATCGCCATCAGGGCGCGGGTGATGCCTTTGGGGTTCGGATGCTGGATGACATTGCGGCCATACACGATGCCCGCCGCACCTTGAGCCAGCAGGCCCTGTGTGCGCTCCAGAATTTCCTTGTCACTGACACGACCACCACCGCGCACGAGCACCGGGATGCCGGAGGCCGCCGCGATGACTTTGTGATAAACGCTGACGTCGTCGGTCGGGTC
>CANJVS010000128.1 GCA_947477755.1 Verrucomicrobiaceae bacterium
ATACCCGCGCGCACCTGGCAGCGACCATTGGCAAGTCTGTCGCCATGAACGGATGTCGCCTTGCCATCAGCAAAGACAGTCAGAGTCGGCCGGCCAGCCAAGAGATGCAGGGCATAACCGAGCTTTTCATCGCCCTGATAAACGAGTGTACTGTTCTGATCGGTTCGCGCATTGAAGTCGAAAGACGCCTCGATAAAGAAACCGCGGCCGGTGAGTGGCGGAGCCTGGGCTGCTTCAAGCTTGTCTCCGATTTCCAGTTTCAGATGCACACCGCCATCAGCGCCCGTCGCAGCAGCAATTTGATCAACCGTGCGTGAGGCGCTCAGGAACTCCTTCGGAAAAAATGCGGCAAGATCCTGCTTCAAAGCCGAGTGTTCCGGCTTGCTGGCGAGATTGACCCACTCGTGCGGATCGGCCTGATGATCATAAAGTTCCTCGCTGCCATCAGCGTAGCGGATGTAGCGCCACTGTTCTGTGCGCGCAGCATAACTCACCCGATCACCCCCGCCCAGCGCCGTGATGGCCGGACGCTGGCTCAACACGGCTGGATCACGCAGCAAGGGTTCAAAACTCAGGCCATCGAGATGCTCCGGTTTCATGACTTTTGTCAGATCACAGAGTGTCGGATACAGGTCCGCCAGAGACACCGGCTGCGCGCTAACGCTGTCTTCCCTGGTGATGCCCGGAGCATAGATCGTTAGCGGCACACGCGTGGCCTCCTCCCACAGCATGCCTTCCTGCCAAAGCTGCTTTTCACCGAGATGGCAGCCATGATCCGAAGTGAAAACAACAATCGTATTCTTTGCATTAGGTCCGGCATCGAGGGCGTCGATCACGCGACCGAGCATTGCATCACAAAAAGCCACTCCGGCCAGATAGGCCTGCACCGTTTCCTTCCAATGACCTTGTTGCACGGTTCCGCCGTGATGGCTCGCGGATTTCACCTGGCTGCGGGCAGCCTCAGGCACATCAGCAAGATCATCTTCATTCACCAATGGCATCTGGATATCCGCCAGCGGGAACATCTCGAAATACTTCTTCGGCACACGCGCCATTTGGTGAGGACGACCCAGACCAAGAGCCAGAAAAAAGGGTTTGCTGCTCTTTTTTCGCAGCAGTTCGGAAGCCCATGACGTCATCACGCCATCATCCGTGAGCTCATCAGGCACCTCGACATCACTCCAGCGCCAGAGGTTCAGATTGTCGGATTTCTGACCTGTGTGCGCATGCAGGTCTGTGAACTGCATGCCCGTTCCTTCATAGCGCGTGTCCCAGGCCACATCCTGATCGAAACCACGCCGGTCACCAGCCCAACTGGCCAGCAAATCTTCGGTCGCATCATGATTGACGTGGAAAATATCTCCGCCAGCAGCTGTCGTATAACCCATCGACTTGAAGTGCTCAGGCAGAGTCGGTTTACCGGTGACCTGCGCGCTGCGCCGCCAGTCCTGTTCACGGCCAACCACGCCACTGGAGGAGGGCAGCATGCCTGTCAGCAAGCTGGTGCGCGAAGGATTGCACAAGGCGTAGTTGCAGTGGGCATTCGTGAAGCGCATCCCGCGTTTTGCCAGTCGATCCATGTTCGGTGTTTGCGCCTGCGGATGCCCGCCCATCCAGCCGACATAATCCCGCAGATCACTGGCAACAATGAACAGCACATTGGCGCTTCCAGAGCTGCGCCGCCTTGATTTAGGAGCGGCATGAATCAGTGCCGGCAGGGCGGTCAGCAGGAGCAGCAGGATAAGTCGGCGGGAGAAAGGCATCAGCCCACAGGAGCATTCGGCGCGGAGTTGTGCAACGTCCTCCTCGCTGCGGATGAATTGCATTTCCCATTTCTGATTCCTGACTTCTGCATTAAAGGACTGCCTGTGAACCTCGCCACCCAGATCACGATCTTTCGCATCCTGCTCATCCCGGTTTTCGTCGGGTTGGCGATCTATTACGGGGAAAGCGTAAAGGCGGGCGCGGCGAATGAAACGCTGCGTTTCTGGACCATCGCCAGTTTCGCCCTAGCTGCCATCAGTGACGCGGTGGATGGCTACATCGCCAGGCACTACAACCAGGCCACACGGCTCGGGGCCATTCTCGACCCACTGGCGGACAAACTGATGCTGCTGTCCGCCGTCATCGCGCTGAGTTTCACGGGCTGGCGGCAGCATTTCCCGCTGTGGTTTCCCACCCTGGTCATCTTCAGAGACATCGCCCTCATTGGCGGGGCCTTCCTGATCGACTACCTCACGGGCAAGTGCGTCATCAAAGCGCACTGGACCGGCAAGGTGGCCACCTTTGCGCAGTTCGCCGCCGTGCTTTGGCTCATGCTCGACCTGCCACATCTCATCTGGCCCACCGCCTTTGCGGGAGCATTCACCGCCGTTTCAGGATTCCTCAATCTCACCGCCGGTGTGCGTCAGGTTCGGCATCACGAGGGTCAGGTTTGAAGCGGTTTTTTCAGAGGCCGCGCCAGATGGAAATGCCTCTGGAAACAAACGGTCCATCACCCAACAAGATGTTACGGCGATGATAAAAGCCGCTGCCAACCCCCTGAGACGGAATCATCATGCCACGGAAACCCACCTTCCCGCCAGGGATCCGCCTTTCGCCTTCTCCGACCGTCGGCGGACGCATGATCTCGCCCGTAAAGAAGCCCGTCGGCGCATAGAAGTCGATGCGGCTGACGTGGTTCAGTCCTGGAGCCGAACGCGGAAGCAGTGCCCGATGGTCTGCGGTGAGGCGAAAAAGGGTGGATTCGAGTTCGAAGTTCATGGGGTCAGATGAGAAGACCGCATTGCTTGGAGCATCAGGTCCATGAGCCAGCAGAGTGTGACCCGCAGGCGGCATGATGTAGCGCCCGCCGGTGCCATGGAGTGAGAGACGAAAGCCTTCAGGATACAGAACTGCGCCAGGTTTGGCGATCTGCCGCCACTGAAGCTCCGCTGCAAAGGTGAGTGACCCGAAGACATCAAGAGACAACGCACCTGCCAGAGTGCTGCCCTGAGCTGCGGAGTGAACATAGAATGGCAGAATTAGAACGTCCCCTCCCTTCATCACCGGACAGGCACAGGTGAAGCCCGTGCCATCCACCAGCGAACCCACGGCCACAGCGGTCGAGCCTGGACTCATGTGCAATGACATGAAGCTGCTGCCTTGAGGTGGAAACGTCCCTTCATCAAGCAAGTCCGCCGATAGCAGCGTGTTGTATCTTCCGACGAGGTCAGGACTGACGAGCGCTGCGCCTTGAGCACGGAAACTGAGACCGCAATCCCATGTCTCCGTTCTGTCATCTGCAAGCGTCGCGATCACTTGAACTCTGAGAGGTGTCAGTGACGGCTCTGACATCAAAATGAGTCGTAACTTTTTAGTGCCCGCCAGAGGCGCCATCGGTAATTCACACTCATAGTAGCTTGAAGACAATGGCTTCAGCCTGCTGGCAAAGCGTCTTGTCACGGCATTGATTCGCAGCACGCCCGAGAAGCTGCCTGTCTCCTCCATGTTGAGTTCAAGATAACCGCCCAGCTTATAATCCGGCAACTCGGCTGATCCCGAAATGATCCCCGCATGGATTCCAGGCTCGGCTGGACGCAGTGGCTGACCCACACGGATCATGGCAACAAGTGGCGCACTTTTCCTGCCAAGAAAGTCAGTCAAAGTCCAGGTCACACGATACACACCGGCCTTGATAAATGTGCCGCTCAAGTTTCCCGTTGCAGGGTCAAGGATGATACCCGGGGGCAGACCTGTAGCGCGCAAAACGCTGCCAGGAAAACCCAAGTTCAGTCCATTCATGTCCACCGCATTCAAGGGATAAATAGACGCTTCATTGTCGATCTGATCACCCACGAGATAGTCGCGATCAAAAACATAAGAAGGGTAAAGGCGTGGGGCACGGCCCACGGAGCGCAGCGTATATCGCGCCACCTCCGTCTCTGCCAAAGGCACGCCTTGATAATTTCCTACCACGGCCACGGCAGACAATTCCTCCTGAAGCAGGTTATCCCTGATATAGCGACCGTTCGCGATGGTGAGTGTGGGTGAATTTAGGCCGAAAAGGTAAGGACTCTCCAAGGAGCCTCGCCATTGAATGTATGCCCTGCCCCACACCTTGGTGGTCAGACGCGCCGACTGATCATCACGCATCGGGATGAATCCCGACTGAGGTTCAAAGACCACGAGTTCACACTGATTCGAGAAGACCGTGTGTGAACCACTCTTCACCTCCACCTGATAGTAGCCGGCATCTTCTGGCCGCAAGGATGCCAGATCCAAACTGGAGCGTGTCTGCCCTGGCACTGTGCGGCCCTCGCGCGACCAGCGGTAGGTCATCGCCTGACTTGCATTCACACTCGGCGCCAGGACCAGCCGTTGCCCCTTCGGGTGAATCACGGCCTTCACGAGCGAAACCTGGGGTGCCGTGAAACTCTGTGATGCGTTTGCTTTCCAGATGACCTGAAACGCATAATCAAGCACCGCGCCGCCTGTGTTAAACGTCACGGTCAGCGTTTGATCAACCAGAGGTAAAGTAGAACGCGGCTTCAATTCAAAGGCAGCCTTAGCATCCGCAGCTATCAAGGCTTCACTCGTCGGACCCACGATTTCAAAAAGCGCTGCGCCTGCACCTGAAAGCTGGGCTGTGGGAAAGGGCAGCAGAGATGACCCGGCATTGCGGACATGGAGAGGCAGTGAAGCTCCATCAATCCATGGACGCCAAGACACCTGTGATCCCGGTTGGACTTGCTCGTCGTTTTGACCAGAAGCAGAGACAAGAGTCGTCTTAGCTCCCAGGCGCACCTCAAGCTCTTTCAATGGCACGAATGAAACAGCTTCGGGGATCGAATACCCCCACTGTGAGCGAAACAAAACCGTGTCCGCCGAAACCGCCAGCGGCGGCACCACCAGACCCGTCTGAAGTGTGTGCATTAGCTGCCATCCAGATTCCGTTCGCCGCAGCAGACGCAAGCCATTTAGAAACACTGCCGCGACTGAGCCACTGACGCGCATGTCATTGGTGCTGGCATTCGCTAAAGGAGCTTCATTACCATTGATCTCCACATTCGCAGGCTGACTCCAGAGCTTCCCATTCCAGGATGACGACCAAAGACTGCGGCTCGAAGTGGCGAGTAGCTCACCCGCATCCGTGAATCCCACGGATTCGCCCAAACGCTGAGCATCCGCCTTTGGATCCGTGAGCAGTGTCTGCTCGTGTTTCCAGCGCCCGGCGGCACCACTTTGGTGGCTGAAAATCTGCACCTCTCCCACATTCCATCCGTCTTTCCCAAGCCGCCACGGATTGCCCAGCGCCAGCACATTCCCATGCAGCTTCATGGTCAGCACTGCGGCTTGATTGACTCTGGTCGTGACGTTCTCCAACGTCTGTTCCAGCCCCCATGAGGCCGCACGCAGTCGATAAAGCCGCACAGAGGAAGAGCGCTCATCGCCACGAATCACATCAGCCGTCACTGCCAGTGTCTCTCCTTCCAGATCAAGCCCGTCACCGAAACGATAAAAGTCAGCGCCGGCCTGACCACCAATTAGAATCTGCACAAAGTGCCAGTGCTCCAAAGAGCGATGATACAGATGCACCGAACCGCGCACGGAGTCGGAACCACTCACAGATTCCGGCTGTGCAATCGCCAGCCAATCTCCGCTCATTGCCAGTTTCCTGCCAAACAAACCCTGCCTCTGTGGTGTGCTTGGCTCGATGACCTGAGATGTCGTCCATACACCTGCCTGCCTTCGATAGACATGCACCCGGCCGCGATTCTCCGAGAAAAACGGCGCAGCAATCACCGCCCAATCTCCCGAGATAGCCGAGGACTCGCCGAAACCTTCATTTGATGCAGTCTCCATGATGCGCTGCTCCTGCCTCATCAGGTTGGCGGCGGGTGCTGGTGCTGAATAGGCGGCCAACAACAATAAAAACATCCCTCTGGCAAAGGAGCCTGATGGAGAAAAGGTGCTTGGTTCAGGCATTCTGATACTCTTTGTCAGATAACAGCCTTCCTGACACAAAAACTTTCCATCCCAGCCTAAATCTCCCTGAAACTCTGTGAAACAATCCTGAAATCCTTCCAAACCTGTTCTATGGTCGCCACCCCCGAACCTTCCCGCTCCTGAATCATGTTTAAAACCGTCGCCATCGTAGGCCGCCCAAATGTGGGCAAGTCCGCTCTTTTCAATCGCCTCGCCGGCATGAACATTTCCATCGTGCATGACCTGGCCGGGGTGACACGGGACCGCATCACCGCCGAGTGCCGACGTGGCCCGCAGATGTTTCAGATCATGGATACGGGCGGTATCGGCGCCAACACCGAAGACGTGCTGACCGAGCAGGTGCAAATCGAAGCAGCCATCGCGCTCGAAGTCGCCGATCTGCTGCTCTTTGTCGTCGATGTGTTTGAAGGCATCACGCCCATCGATCTCACGCTTGCCAACCTTCTGCGCCGCACCAAGCGCCCCGTCATTCTTGTCTGCAACAAAGCGGACTCGGAAAAGCGCCGTCTCGGCTCAGCCGAGTTCGCCAAGCTTGGCTTCTCCGATGTGGTCGAGGTCAGCGCCGTGCACGGCTTTGGCATCAACAGCCTGGTGGACATCATTTCCGAGCGCCTTGAGCTAACCCAGCAGGATGAGGAAACCGAGGCCGCCGTGCGCGACGCCAAGTTCGCGGCGCGCCCGCTGAAGCTCGCCATCGTGGGCCGGCCAAACGCCGGCAAGTCCTCACTCGTCAATGCCATCATGGGCCAGGATCGCGCCATCGTCAGCGAGGTGGCGGGCACCACGCGTGACAGCCTTGACATCAATTGCACCTTCAACGGCAAGCGCTACCAACTCATCGATACGGCGGGCATTCGCCGACAGGCAAAGCTTGATGACGATGTCGAAATCTTCAGCGTTCAACGCAGTTACCAGGCCATCAAACGCGCCGATATCTGCCTGCTCGTCATTGACTGCGCCGAAGGCGCCAAGATGCAGGACCGCAAGATCGCCCAGCTCATTCTGGAAGAGCGCAAGCCCTGCATCCTCGTGATGAACAAGTTTGACCTCTACCATCCAAGCGCGAAGCAAAAGGACCGGTTGGAAGAGTTGTCCGAGAAAATGCGCCGGGAGTTTTTCTTCCTCAACTACGCGCCACTGATCGCCACCTCGGCCAAGAACAAGGACAACATCGGCAAGCTCTTTGTCCAGGTGGAAGCCGTGCGGAAAGGCTCGCAAAGCCGTATCGGCACCGGCGTGCTGAATCGCATGATGCAGAAAGCCATCGAAGACACCCCCGGCCCGCTTGGGCGCAGCCCGAAA
>CANJVS010000129.1 GCA_947477755.1 Verrucomicrobiaceae bacterium
GAACTGCGGCGTCTTCGGGTCATCGCCGAGTTTCTTGCGCAGCGTGGAAATGTGCATGTCGATGGCCCGGTCAAAAACATCCCATTCGCGGTCCGCCACTTCTTCGATGAGCTGCTCGCGGGTCTTCACCCGGCCATGCGCTTTTGCCAGCGAAAGCAGCAGGCCAAATTCCGCCGGAGTGAGCGTGATGGCTTCGTCACCCAGAACGACTCCATGAGACTCGGGATTGATGCGCAGAGAGCCGACGATGATCTCCTGCATCGGAGCCTGGGGCGTGCTCTCCGAAACCCAGCCCGTGCGGCGCAGCACGGCGCGCAGCCTGGCCAGCAACTCGCGTGATGAAAAGGTCTTCGGCAGATAATCATCCGCTCCAAGTTCAAGGCCGACGACACGATCCACCTCATCACCGCGACCGGTCAGCATGATAATAGGCACCTTGGATTTGGCACGAATGCGGCGCAGCACCTCAAAGCCATCACAGCCAGGCATCATCACATCGAGAATGATCGCATGCCAGCTTTCCGCCAAGGCACGCTGCGCGCCGCTGATGCCATCATTTTCGCACGAAACCTGAAAGCCCATGGGACCAAGATAATCCGCGACGAGCTGGCAAAGCTCGGCGTCGTCATCAATCACCAGAATGCGCATGGGGGAATTCACAGTGGCACTATCGCAACCGGCACAGACTTGCGCGAGTTTCTTTACGGTTTGCTGACAAATCTCCCCCATTTCCCTGATGCGCCTCTGACACGTGCTTGGCAGAATGGCGCGAACTTGAAACCTCCTATGAACCACCAGACGCTCACACTTCTCACTCTGGCAACACTGGCCGGCGCGGCTTCAGCACACACCTGGAAGGCCGGTGAACAGCCTGTCTTCAATGAAGCACTGCGTGTGCACATCCTGGCCGACTGGGAAAAGAATCATGGGGAGAAGCAAAGTGCGACACCTCTAGTAGCAGCCAATGGCGTGCAGACGAGTGTGGGTAAGGCCCCGGCAAAGGCGACGCCGTTCACGGCCTTTGCACCCAAGGTGAATGTGAAGTGGGACAAGGACTTTCTTTACATCGAATCGAACGGAATCCCTGACCACAACATGATGGTGGGCATCACCGCCTGGCAGCAGCAGGTGCCGCTGCCGCAACCTTACTCCGGCGACAACGCCTGGCGTCTGCCATTGAAACCGGTCCCGGCAAAAACACCTGCGGTTATCGAAGATCACTTTCTGCGCGGAGCCATCGCCATCGGCGTGAACGGCATTCCGATTTTCAACCCGCAGAACAATCGCGGCGAAATCTCCTATGAGATCGGCGAACTGGACCAATGGGGCGGGCATTGCGGCCGCGCCGATGATTACCATTATCACATTGCTCCACTGCACTTGCAGAGCGTGGTGGGCAAAGATCAGCCCATCGCATTCGCCATGGATGGTTATCCCATCTGCGGCCTCACGGAGCCGGACGGCTCGCCGATCGGCAAGCTGGATGAATGCCACGGGCACGAAGATGCGAAGCTCGGCTATCACTACCACGCCTCAACCAAGCGCCCGTATTTGCAAAGTGCCTTTCATGGCGAGGTCGTCGAAGTGGACGGACAGGCAGATCCGCAGCCAAGGGCTCAGGGAGTGCGCGAGGCACTGACCGCACTGCGCGGCGCCGAGATCACCGGATTCGAAAGCACCGGATCAAACAGCTACAAACTCAGCTACAGCGTGAATGGCGACAAGCGCTCGGTCGCCTACAGCATCAACAGCGACGGCACCTATCCATTCGAATTCGACAACGGACGCGAGGGCAAATCCAAGGAAGTCTACACCGCGCGTCAGGGCGGCGGCGGCAAGGGTGGACCTGGAGGTCCCGGCGGTCCTGATGGCAAGGGTAAAGGCAAGGGCAAAGGTAAGGGTAAAGGCATGAGGCCCGAGGATGCTCCACCTCCGCCACCGAGTGAAGAACGTCGCCCGACACGGCCCCAGAACCCCAGTGCCATGATGGGTCTCAATGGTGATGGCGCGGTCTCCGCTCTTGAGTTTGCCGATGCGGCCAAGCGCGATTTCGCCAAAAACAATCGTGGCAGCACTTTGGCGGATGCGATGGCAAAAGCGCGCACCGCCTTCACCACCATGGATCGCAATCATGACGGCCAGCTCGATGCCGGCGAACTGGCGTCACCAGCCGAATCAGCACCCGCCAGTCCATCCGCCACCGCAGGCCGCAGCACAGACGGATTCATCCTCACCAGCACCGAGGTGGAAAACGGTGGCAACCTTCCCGTCGATTTCACCGGCGACGGCAGCGGCGCGACACTTCCGCTCTCCTGGTCTGGTGCCCCGGCAGGAACGAAAAGTTATGCCCTGATCATGGATCATCTGGCTCCCGGAGATGAGATGAAGAGCTACTGGGTCATGTGGGACATTCCCGCCAATGTGACAAGCCTGCCAAAAAACGTGCAGGGTGTCGGCAAGGTGGGAAGTGGTTTTAAAGGTGCCGCGGGATACGAACCACCGCACTCGAAGGGACCGGGTGCCAAGACGTATGTGCTGCATGTCTATGCACTTTCCGAAGAGCCCAAGATCAAAGGCTCCGCTGCAAGTGTGAGTCGTGAAGTGTTGCTCTCCGCCATTGAGGACAAAATCCTGGCCAAAGCCGATCTGAGCGTCGTTTACACGCGCGGCGGCAATGCCGGCAACGAAGAGCGGGAGAAGCCCATGGCTGAAGGACGCCCGCAAGAACCGCGTCCGCCGGGAGGCCCTGAAGGCGGCAGTCCAAAAGGTGGTCAGCGCAAGCCATGGATGCAGATGCATGGAGCCGAACTTGATGCCGATCATGATGGTGTCGTCACGTTGGCCGAGATGGCCAACGACATGAAAATCGCCGCCGCCAAATACGATGGCAATCAGGACAACAGCATCACCCCTGCGGAGATTGACGCCGCCGGCGACATCCGTGAGGGAGCCGCTTTTGCAGGATTTATTTATCGTCACGCCGCCGATCTTGATACCAATAACGACAGCCTGCTCAGCAGCGCCGAACTCAGCGACGCGGTGAAATTCATCTTTGGCACCGCCGATCAGGATCACGACAGCAGGATCACCACCGCTGAAGTAAAAAACGCCCCCAATGCCCCTTTCGGCAATCCCCCGCCACGGAACGACAACCAACCGCCGCCAAGCGCTTCAAACACGCCAGCGCCTGAACCTGAATCAAGAGCCGCAGCGACCGGCACGCAACTCGGTCAGGCTCCAGGCGGAGGCAAAGGCAAGGGAAAAGGCAAAGGAGGCCCGCCAGGCCTGATCAAACCCAGCATTGCCGACACCATGAAGCTCAACGTTTATGCCGACAATTGGTTCATGCTTTACGTCAATGGCCGCCTCGTCGCCGTGGACCCGATCCAGTTCACACCGCACAACGTCGTCAGTGTCGATTTCCTCCCCGAGTATCCCATGACCATCGCGGTTCTGGCGAAAGACAACGCCGATCCAAAAACCGGAATGGAGTACGGCACCAGCATCGGCGATGGCGGATTCATTCTGAAATTCGGTGACGGCACCGTGACCAACGCGACATGGAAGGCAAAGAACTTTTTCCACGGCCCCATCAACGGCGACACCGCCAATCCGAAGGTCAAGCAGGAGTCGCTTCCGGCCAACTGGTGGGCCACTGATTTCGACGACAGCACATGGGCCCACGCCAAGGAATTCACCGTCGAGGAAGTCGACCCCAAACAGCCCTATTTCGACAATGATTTCGAGGGAGCCAAATTCATCTGGACCAACGACATCGCGCTCGACAACACCATCATCTTCCGCACCAAAATCGAGAAACCCGAGTGGAAGCAACGCTGGAACACCAAACCAGATCTCGATGTGAGTGGCGTGCCCTTGAGGTAAATCGGTCACTCCAGAACCTGGGATCCGCCAACAGCGTGATCAGCGAGTCATCACCCGCAGGTGATGGTTCAGCATGCATGGTGAAGAAACCTCGACATCTGTTGATGCGCCCGTGTAGTTTCCCATTCACTCCTGCCTATTCATGAATGTGATCAGATCCCTCCGCGCAGCATTCTTTGGCGCATCCCTTCTTCTGCCCCTTGCTGCCGACATCCCGGCAAGTGCAACCGATCCCCTGCCCCGGCCGAAACTGCAGATCATCAATGGCAGTGACCAGACCGTCGATGTTTACTGGCTCAAATCCGCCACTGAGCGTGTACCCAACGGCTTCATCGAACCACACAAGGACACCATCTTCACCACCTCGAAAGGACATCGCTTTGAGATCACCGGTCGAAGCGATCATGTTTCGGCAACGGTCACCAGTGTGGTGCCTGTGCAGGGATTTCGATTCGCCCCGCCGGACAGAAACGGCGTACCGTCTTTCTACACTCAATCCATCAGCGCAAACGGCTTCCCGATCGTTGCCTCAGCCAAAGTGAACCCCTATGCACTCAAGGAGGCCGCCCATCTGGTGAACATGATGCTTTCCCAGCGACCGGATGTGCTTGAGGCGATGATTCAAAGCGGCGCGCGCATGTGTATCATGGCGTACAACGAATACACCACTGACCTGCCCGAATGGTCACATCTCACGCCCAAAAATTATCGAGACGCACGGGCACGCGGCATGGGCGGCAGCCTGACAGATCCGTATTGTTCCGTGGCGGAGGAAAACGTCCTCGGATACCCCGGCGATCCCTATTCAAAAGAGTGCATCGTGATCCATGAATTTGCGCACAACATCCACCTGCGCGGCATGATCAACGTCGATCCAACCTTCGACACCCGACTGAAAGACACTTACACCGCCGCCATGAAAGCAGGCCTGTGGAAGGGCAAGTATGCCTCCGTGAATCATCATGAATACTTTGCCGAGGGCGTGCAATCCTGGTTCGACAACAACCGGTCCAACGACCACGACCATAACCATGTGCATCTGCGCTCACAATTGATCGAGTATGATCCCGGACTCGCCGCGATGTGTCGCGAAGTCTTCGGAGCGACAGATCTCAAGTACACCAAACCCGCAACCCGCCTCACGGATCACATGACCGGCTACGATCCGGCGAAAGCCCCGGTATTTGTCTGGCCGGATCGGTTGCTGCAAGCCAAGGCTGAAATCCGTGCACAGGCGGAGGCCCGCAGCAACACCGCCAACGAAGCCAGCAAGCGTGAATCACGATCCATCTTGGGCTGGACCGTTCACATCAGCCGCGACCTGCTCGATCACGACGCTGAAGCAACCGTCAAGGCCCTGAAGTTGCTGCAATTGCAGCTTGAAGAAATCATCCGCGTCGTCCCAAAGACCGCCGTCACGGAGTTGCAGAAAGTTCCCCTCTATTTTTCACCTGAATATGCCGGCGTCAGAAGTCGTGCTGAGTATCATCCGGGTGGAGACTGGCTTGTCAAAAACGGCCGCGACCCGGTGATGGCCAAGGGCATCGAGTTCACCAACATCCGCCATTTTGAAGCTGAAATGAAGCGCATGCCCAACTTCGCACTGCACGAGCTGGCGCACTCCTATCATGACCGGTTTCTACGGCTTGGTTATGCCAATTTCGAAATCAAGAACGCCTACCAACATGCCAAAAGCAGCGGCAGGTATGACCGCGTCGAGCGTTGGCTTGGCAATGGCAAACCCAACACTTTCGAGGTCGCCTACGGCATGAACAATCCCATGGAATACTTTGCCGAAACCACGGAGGCCTTTTTCAGCCGCAACGATTTCTTCCCGTTCACCAGGGACGAGTTGAAAAAACACGACCCCGAAATGTTTGAGCTGCTCGGCAGACTCTGGGGTGTCACCACCACCGCTTCCAAAAATCCATGAACGCCGTCAGTATTTTCAATGATGTCATCGGCCCCGTGATGCGCGGGCCATCCAGCTCGCACTGTGCCGCAGCACTGAGGATCGGGCGGTTGGCACGTGACTTGATGGAGGGCGACATCGACGACGTGCTCGTTGAATTTGACCGCGAAGGTTCTCTGCCATTGACGCATGAAAGTCAGGGCTCGGACATGGGCTTGTTTGGCGGCTTGATGGGATGGGAAGCGGATGATGAACGGCTCCAGGATTCTGCCAAAGCCCTGGCAGCCGCAGGTGTGCGCCTGCGGATTGAAACCGTGGATGCCGGCGATCCGCATCCGAACACTTACCGGCTCACATTGCGCAACACCCGCGAGCAACACTCGCTCATCGCGATATCGACCGGAGGCGGCATGATGGAGGTCATCAGCATCGATGGCGTGCCCATGCAAATGGACGGCGGTTATCACGAAACACTGATCTGGCTCGCCAAGGGGACGCCGGTCAATTTTGATGCGGATGAAATCGTTGTTCACGAGACCGGCGATCTGCAAATCGTGCAGGTCAAAGCATCTGATTTTGTTTCCACCGCCGGACTGCAGCCCTTGTCGGTCAAAAGGCTATCTCCTGTGCTGCCGGTGCCATCCCGCAAAGACATGCGCGTGCCGTTCACAAGCTGTGATGAAATGCTGCGGCGTGATGGCGCTCAAAACACGCCGCTATGGCGCCTGGCCGTCGAATATGAAATGGCGCGCGGCAATTTCACCGAGACTGAAGTGATTGAAAAAATGGTCGGCATCGTGCGCATTTTGCGGCGCTCGATTGCCAGCGGCATCGCGGGCACAAGCTATGAGGACCGGGTGCTCGGCCACCAGAGCGGCCGGTTCAATGAACTCATGCAGGCGGGACGATTGCTGGATGGCGGCGCGCTGAATCGCATCGTGCTGTACGTCACCGCATTGATGGAAGTGAAAAGCTCCATGGGTGTCATCGTCGCCGCACCGACCGCAGGCGCCTGTGCGGCCCTGCCGGGTGCCGTGATCGGCATGGGCGATGCCATGGACAAATCGGAAGAGGACATGGCCAGGGCGATGCTCGCGAGCGGACTGATCGGCGTCTTCATCGCCACGCGCTGGACGTTTGCAGCCGAAGTCGGCGGCTGCCAGGCCGAGGGAGGCTCAGCCGCATCCATGGCGGCAGCTGCACTGGTGACGATGGCAGGAGGCACGCTGAAACAAGCCATCGCCGCCGCCTCCATGGCCTTCCAATCGATGCTTGGCCTCATTTGCGATCCCATCGCCAACCGCGTCGAGGCACCCTGCCTCGGCAAGAATGTCATGGCCGCGAGCAACGCCCTGTCCTGCGCCAACATGGCCCTGGCCGACTTTGATCCGCTCATCCCGCTCGATGAAGTCATCGACGCCGCAAAGAACGTCTCCGCGATGATGCCCCGGGAACACCGCTGCACCTCGCTGGGCGGCCTTGCGATCAC
>CANJVS010000130.1 GCA_947477755.1 Verrucomicrobiaceae bacterium
CGCCCGTGCCGGCCACATCACGCATGTAGCCCTGATACTCCACCACCCAGATGCGCCCCTCGGGATCGAACTCAAAGAAGATCGGGCACTGCACCATCGGCTCACAAGCCACCAGTTGCGCGCGGTAACCCGGAGCCAGCTTGAAGGTCTTGGCTTCCTCCGCAGCGGAGAGCACCGGGGCCGGTGGTACTTTGATGCGCTTCAAGAGTTCTTCTCCCTTCTCCCAGTCCGCCCATCCAGTCAAAGCTGAGGCAGGCCGGGAACGCGGGCGATCCGCAGGGACCGTGCCGGTTTGGGCGAAAGCCTGGCTGGTGAAAAGAAGAGCAAGGAGGAAGGCGCAGCGGAGCATGAAGTTACTACGCAGTGAAGCGTGATCCTTTGCATGGAGCCTGAGTCGCTAAGCGAAGCGTGAACGATCAGCAAAAGCCAATCGCGCCGCAGGAACCTTCATCATCTGCCGCTTAAACGCTGAGATCGTCTCAGCATCCGGCCGAGATGCGATGAGAACCTCTCCCTATTGTCCGGGACAGGGGAATCGCCCACTTTTGACGCGGCAAGACAAGCCTGACTATTTTTGCTGAACGAATGCAGCCCCGAAACTTCGGGGATTCGATTTTAAAACTCCAAACAAATCAGACGGACATCCACGATTATGAAAACACCGGGCACCCATCAGAACCACCTGCACGTCGAGTCGCGCTGGTCGTGGCACTACCAGCAGCTTCAATCTCTGCATGAGCGACTGCTGGAGAATAAGGAGGTGCAGACTGCCGAAGCTGTTGAACCCCTGGAGCCTCACAGCATGGATGATGCTGACAGCGCGACGGATGAGTTTGATCATAATCTGGCGCTAGGTCTCCTCTCTCAGGATCAGGACGCGCTCCATGAGGTGGAGGCTGCGATAAACCGGATCCGTGCTGGAACATACGGTATCTGCGAAGAGACTGGAAAACCGATCCCGGAAGCAAGACTGCGTGCGGTTCCGTGGGCACGTTACACCCGTGCGGTGCAGGAGCGTCTGGAGCAGGAAAGTCTCATCAAGAATGCTCATCTCGGAGCTGTCGCCTGCATTCAGGGGGCAGGGCCGGAAGGCATGTCTGAGCTCGAAGAACCGGAGAAGGATGAACTGCAGGCTCGTGAAGTGTTCAGACATCAGCGAGAGGCAGATCTTGAGGCTATCAAAAGCGGTTGTGAAACGGGCAGTATGGCAATCACCCGAGGCGGACTATGAAAACGTTCTCCAGGCTTCCGAGGCAGGCGAATCAAACATCAGTCACCATCTCAACTGACGAGGTGAGATTGGATGGCGATCTGCACCTGCCTGAGGGAGCATTTGGAATCGTGCTGTTTGTGTACGGCAGTGGCAGCAATCGCCATAGCCCACGCAATCAAATGGTTGCCCATGCCATTCGTGAGGCAGGGATCGGAACACTGCTGCTTGATCTGCTGACAAAGGAGGAAGAGGCTGAGAACGCCAGGGCGGGTGCTCCAATCCAGCATCTCGATTTGCTGGCGAGGCGCGTGGTTGGCGTAACCAGATGGTTGGAGACGCATCCTGCGGCGTCCAGTTTGAAGGTCGGCTATTTTGCGGCACGCACCGGCAGTGCCGCTGCTTTGATGGCAGCTGCGGAACTCGGTGACAGGGTGACCGCAATTGTCTCACGCGGCGGGCGTCCCGATTTGGCTGGGTCGGCGCTGCGAAGGGTGAGGAGCCCCTCCCTTCTGATCGTCGGAAGTTATGATCGCATCGTCGGGGCCTTAAATCAGGAAGCTTTCAACCTGCTGAGTTGCGAGAAGGATTTTCGGACCGTGCGCGGAGCCACGCATCTCTTTGCGGAGCCTGGCAAATTGGAGCAGGTGGCGCAGCTCAGTGCGGATTGGTTTCACCATCACATGGGCGGCGGGCAGTGAGTGAAAAGATGTACGGAAACCAGACTCATGGATCGGCTGGCATCCCGGCTTTGAGATACCAATGCCGACCCATTGGTACCCACTCATGATAATCCTTGTTCCGGGTGGCGGTGCAGGACATGAAAAACCCCAGACCGGACAAACCGGTCTGGGGTGATGATTTTCAGCGGAAGGCCACCTGCTGGTGCAGGCGGTCACGGGAACTAAGCTTTCCAGCCGTCGCGGTAGGCGGGGCGGGAGATGAACTTGTTCGGGGCTTCGGCGTTGGTGACTTTCATGTTTTGCTTGTCCCACTGCACGCTCTGTTGGGCGCGCACGGCGAGATTGCCAAGAAGCACGAATTCGGTCAGCGGTGCGCTGTAGTCGAAGTTCGAGGCTGGGAGACCGCCGTTGACGATGTGGTGGGCCCACTCGCCTTGCGGGTTGTTCGGCACGGCGCTGCGGGCTTCGGTTTTGACGATCTTGCCTGCTTTCATGTCGAGACGCACCTGGGTGTAGCGCTCTTCATTGTAGATGACCGGGCTGCTGCAGTAAGCTTCGCCTTCAAAAACGGTGCCTTCGGTGCCGATGAACATCATGCCGCTGCTGGCCTTTTCGAATGCCTTTTTGGCGAGTTCGCTGGTCATGTGCGGGGAGATCTCAGGCTTGTTTGCCACGCCATTTTTGGAGCCGTCTTTCCATGACACTTTGAGCGCGGCATGCTTGCCGGCAGGCATGTGATAGATGAGGTCGGACCAAACTGGTGCGCAGGTGTCGGAGATCGGGCTGCTGGTGACGTCGATCTGCTCAGGAATGAGCTGGCCGAGAATGCTGAAGGTGGCGTCCATGATGTGGCAACCCATGTCGCCAAGCGCACCTGAGCCGAACTGCCACCAGCCACGCCAGGTGAATGGATGAACGCTGTTGCCGCGCTTGTTTTTCTTTGGGTCCATGCCGGAGGGGAGCTCAAACTCAAAGTAGGGTTCGTTAGCTTCGCTGGAGAGCCAGAGATCCCAGTTGAGTTCCGGTGGACATTCGGCGGCTTTTTTGACGAGCGGCCCCTGCGGCCAGATAGGGCGGTTGGTCCACAGGCGGATTTCTTTGAGGGTGCCGATGGCTCCCTGTTCGATCCATTCCTTGGCGAGGCGCTGGCCTTCCATGGTGCGACCCTGATTGCCCATGTTGGTGACGAGATTGGCGGCCTTGGCGGCGCTGTGCATGTCACGCACTTCGGAGATGCGATTGCAGAGAGGCTTCTGAACGCAGACATGCTTCTTGTGCTTGATGGCGTGCATCGCGGCGACGTAATGCGTGTGATCGGGTGTAGAGACAATGACACCGTCGATCTCATTGGCCATTTCATCGAACATCTTGCGGAAGTCCTGATAGAGCTTCGGCGCTGGCGGGGCCTCTTTGCCGGAGTCGAGGTGGTGTTTGTTGCGCTTCTTTGCGGCTTCATCGAGGCGCTTGCTGTCCACATCGACGAGGGCCACGATGTTGTGATCGAGAGTCACGCCTTGAGTGTCGGACTGACCTTTGCCATTGGCTCCGATGACGGCGAGATTGAGGCGTTTGCCGGCTTTGTCCTGACCACGCAGAAGCAGATTTGGACCAGTGAAAGCTCCAGCGGCGAGGCTGGCGGTGCGGCCCAGGAAATGGCGGCGTGAGATAATGTTGAGACCCATGGGGTATGTATTGTTTGGTTGAGGTTTGGGGTCGAGATAAACGCGGGGTTTCTCCCGAAATTGCGCTGTCATGCTAGGCAGTGCACGAAAAGTGGCAAGTCTGTGTTCTTGAGCCTTGCCGAGTGCAGCGGGTGCTAGGGTTTGTTCCGTGAAATGTGGCGGCTGGCGCGCTCCAGGATGCGGCGCTCTTCGTCGGTGAGGCTGGTGATGCCGAAGTCGCTGATTTTATCGAGGATGGGGTCCACCTCATCACGCATGAGGTCGATGACGACATCCATTTTCGGAGCCTGATCGCGCTTGATCTCCCTGTCGATTTCAAAGGCAGCGGGGCGTGAATGCACCATGGCGCGACGGCGGCGGACTTCGGTGTTCCGCCTTGGCCGGTTAAGGTCAAAGGGCCGGGCTCCATGGCCGATGGAACGTGCATAATACCAGCCCGCCAGGGCACCGCCGACATGGGCGAAGTAAGCGACATGGCCGCCACCGCCGGAGAGCCAGGCCGGGAGTTTGTCCAGCATGTCAAGCACACCAAAAGCGACATTGATAAGGATCAAAAATTTGGCCATGCCCCATAGGCGGGCACGGACCGGAATGATGAAGGCCAGAAGTAGAGTGATTCTCTCCTCTGGCATGGCCACGGCATAGGCGAGAAGCAGTCCCATGACGGAAGCGGAAGCCCCGATGAGGGTGATCTGCGAATCGTGCATGACATAGGCGCTGAGCAAAATTTGGAGCAGGGCTCCAGCGATGCCGGACAGCAGATAGATCAACACAAAGTGGCGCGGCCCATAAATATCCTGCACGCGTTTTCCGGCAAACCAGAGCATGATCATGTTGACCAAAATGTGTCCGGCACTGCCGTGAACGAACATGTAGGTGAAGACTGTCCACACGCGGCCTTGGCCGATTGATTCCAGGCTGACAGAGCCTGCGGGCAGGTATTGGCCGGTCAGGGGATTCTGATCGAGTCCGATGCGGAAGACCCACTGCGCCACAAACACGACGATGTTTGCCCAGAAGAACCAATGGAAAGCGGATGCCTGGCGCAGTCGTTCGCCGATGCTTGGTGCGTCGTTTCGCATGTAGTCACGGTCATAGATGGACATGAGTCTGCGGAGTCTAGGGCTGACAGGGATGGGCGCGAGGTCTTTTTCGGAATCTGAACTCTTTCATGTCAAAAAGTGCTGGTGCACAAAATTGATGAATAATTTGGCAAAGAATGGCGATCCGAGGAACGTCTTGAGAACTGCTATGAAGCATACCCTCATCCTCTCACTCATCTTTGCCGCTGGTCTTGCCAGCGCCGCAGACACCACCATCACGCTTTCTGGCGTTCACAACTGCTGCAAGAGCTGCACCACGGGCATCACCAAGGCAGGCACATCCGTGAAGGATGTGACGGTCACCGCCGAAGGCGGCACGGTGAAAGTCACCGCCAAGTCCAAAGCTGCCGCTAAGAAGGCCGTTGAGGCCATCAATGCAGCCGGCTATTTTGGCACCAGCGATTCCGATGAAAAATCCGCCTCTGCCGGCTCTGCCAAGGCAGGCAAAAAGCTGACCAGTGCAACTGTGAGCGGCGCTCACCTCTGCTGCGGGAAGTGCGTCAAGGCCATGGCTGAAGCCGTGAAGTCTGTCGCTGGCGTGACGGAGTCCAACATCGTGGCCAAAGAAAGCACCTTCACCGTGAAGGGCGACTTCAGCGAAAGCGATCTCATCGCCGCGATGAACAAGGCTGGTTTCACTGGTGAAGTGAAGTAAGCATCACCAACCCAAAATCTGAGGGCGGGCACTTTCGAAGTGCCCGCCTTTTTTTGTGGCCGCATGACGGCAGCGGCGAGGTGCCCCCGGCAAACCAAGTGATCAGGTGCGGGGGCCGGGGAATTGGAAAAATGTCGCGAGAGACGTGCAGCGGCATTGTTCCTGCTTATGGGAAGGTGATGACCCCCACCACACCCCTTCGGGAGCATGGCTTCCGATTGCTTGAAGATGATCTAAAATTCCTGATGAACGCCTTTGCCTCTGTGCTGCGGCAGATCGGGGAAGGGCAGCTTGCGGACAATTTGCCATGGATCGGCCAGTGTGCGGCCATCACGCCTGAACCGAACCGTGCCCTCGGGCAGGCTTTGTCGATTGCCTTTCAGCTCTTGAATATCGTGGAAGAGCGCGCCGCTTCACAGATCCGCCGCTTGCGTGAAAAGGCCAATGGTCCTGAGTCGGAGCCCGGCATGTGGCCGGACAACCTGCGGCAGATGAAAGAGCTCGGGCTGAGCGAAAGGGAACTCATCGAGGTCCTGCAGGAGGTGCGGGTGGAGCCTGTGCTGACCGCGCATCCGACCGAAGCCAAACGCGAGAGCGTGCGCGAACTGCACCTCGAAATCTATGGGTTGATGAACCGTCACGAGAACAAGGACTACACACCGCGCGAGCAGCAGCGCATTCAGTCCCAGCTCCAGACACAGCTCGAAAATCTCTGGCGCACAGGTGAGATTCACGTCACCCGCCCAACCATTGATGCCGAACTGCAGAATGCCCTTCATTACTTGCGTGAGGTTTTCCCGGAAGCCCTGACACGTGCCCACATCCATTTGCGCGAGGCCTGGGTTGCGGCTGGCTTCGATCCGGCTGGTGCGGACGGTTTGCCGCCACTGATCCGCTTTGGCACCTGGATTGGTGGTGATCGCGACGGACATCCCTTTGTCACCTCCGATGTCACGGCGAAAGCCCTGCGCGCCCTCCGCTCAAACGCACTGCGCGTGCACCGTCGAGGGCTGGAATCACTGGCTTCGCATTCGCCTCTGAGCTCATTATTCCAGAAAACACCGCCTGTGCTGGAGGCTCTGATCACGAGCTTGAAGGATTCCCTCGCCGGAGAAAGCTCCGTGGATATCGGCTATATTCTGGAACGCAATAAAGAGGAGCCCTGGCGCTTTGCCGCCTACCTGATGCGCGCCAAGGTATTGATTGCGCTGGAAAAACCGGACAGCCCAAATGGTTATGCCAAATCAACCGAACTGCGCGCTGATTTGGATGCCTATGCCCAGGCCCTGGAAATCGTGGGCGCACATGCACTGGTGACGGAGTTCGTTGTGCCGTTTCGGCTGCGTATTGAGGCTTTTGGCTTTCACTCAGCCACGCTCGATATCCGTCAGAACTCGGCATTTCATGAAAAGGCGCTGGATCAGCTCCTGCGCGCTGCGGGACTCATGGATGAGCGACCGCTCGGGGCATGGTCTCTGGCGGAGAAACGAATCCTGCTGGAGAAAGAACTGCTTTCTCCGCGGCCCTTCCTAGCTGCCGGAATGTCTGCGGGTGCCGAGGCAGATACGGTGCTCGACTGTTATCGTGTTCTGGCCGGGCACATTTCGAGTCATGGTACCGAGGGCCTGGGGGCTCTGATTGTCTCAATGACGAGAAACGTGGAAGATCTTCTCACGGTGTATGTGCTGGCACGTGAAGCCGGCTTGATGAACTGGGTGGAAGGCGGGCTGAGCTGTCCTCTGCCTGTGACTCCGTTGTTTGAAACCATGGGTGATCTGGAGGCTGGGCCAGGCATTGTGGATGAGTTTCTCCAGCATCCGGTCACCCGCCGCAGTCTGAGGGCTGAGAAACCCTCGCTGCAGATGATGGTGGGCTACTCGGACTCGAACAAGGATTGCGGCATCCTGGCCAGCCAATGGGC
>CANJVS010000131.1 GCA_947477755.1 Verrucomicrobiaceae bacterium
CACCCCGCCTTTCCGGAGGTGCCTACTTTGAAGCCAAGTAAGACGCTGATCTGAACTGAACTTGAAAACCAATCACATGAAACCCACCTCTTCTAAAATCCTCGCGCTGGCCTGCGCTGCCGTTGTCTTTACCGGTGCGGCACGTGCAGACATCATCGAAATCACCGCCGATGTGTCTGTCGATACCCGCTGGAGCAGTGACAATGTTTACGTGCTCCCCAATACCGTGTACGTGCTGCCTCCGGCACGCCTGACCATTGAGCCTGGCACGATCATTCGCGGTGCCAACGATGCAATCACCGCCGGCACCAACAATCCCGGCTGCCTGGCTATTTGCCGTGGCGCTAAAATCATCGGCACCGGCACCGTGGAAAACCCCATTGTCTTCACCTCGGTGGATGACACGCTGGTTCCTGGCGGGGCAAACACCCGCCCGACGAAAGTGGGAGGCAACAGCTACGTGGCTCTCGATTATTCAACGAGCGGTCCAACCGGCAACAATGCCTTCTCGATTGCTCGTCAATACGGAGGTCTCGTTCTGCTTGGGCGCACTCCTCTCGCCTATGACGGCAATGGCGCTGCCGCTCGTTACAATTATGATGATGCGACCAACACCTTCACCGGTGAGGCTCCAACATTGCCAACGGGCGGTTCGTCACCGGAAGCCCTGACTGGAACTCAGTGCGAGGCCGGTGATGGCAGCGGCTTTGCGGTCATCGAGGGTCTCTCCGTCTCACCGATCACCCTGGGCTTCCCCTTTGATCCGGATGGCAGCGGCGGTGTCTTCAATGGCAGCACCAGTTTCCAGCGCGGCGTTTACGGCGGCGTGGATGAGGACGATGACAGCGGGGTGATCCGCTTCTGGTCGATCCGCTACGGTGGTTTCCCCGTGGCTCCAGGCATCGAACTCAATGGCCTGACCATGGGTGCTGTCGGACGCAGCACGACGATCGAGTGGATTGAAGTGGCGCAGAATTCGGATGATAATTTCGAATGGTTCGGTGGTTATGTGAATTGCCGTTACCTCATGGGCATGTTTGGTGGTGATGACGGCATCGACACCGACCAGGGTTTCTCTGGCAGCATCCAGCACGCCTTCCTGCACATGGGCGGCGGTGAACTCTTCCCGCGCTCCGGTTATGCGAATACGACAGCTGATGTCACGACCGCCGGCAAGAACACAAGCATGAACGTCTCTGAGCGTGCCTTTGAATGGGACGGTCCTGAGCCGAACAACTCCGGCATCCTGCCGCGCTCCAAGCCATGGGTCTTCAATGCCACCATCATTGGCAACAAGGGCGGTGTGAACAGCGGTTCCTCACGTGACGGCATCCGCTCACGTCGTGGCTGCTCCGGTCAGGTGCAGTATGCCCTGTTTGAAGACATCACGAGCGGTCTGATCGAACAGAGTGATAACAGCACAAGCTCCCCCCTTGCTCAGAACGACACCGATCTGCTGGACAGCTACTACTTCAATACCGGTGCCGTGAACGTGGCAGCCACGGCGGATGCCGGCACAGATCGCTTCACGGTGATTGGCACGGCTCCTGCAAACGGCACTCCGGTTGAGTTCTCTGGCAGCACCACGGTTCCAGCAGGCCTCGTTGTCTCCCAGCAGTATTTCGTCGTGGGTTCCACGGCTGCTGCGGGCGGTAACTTCCAGGTCTCGGCGACGATTGGCGGTTCTGCCGTTGATCTGGCGGATGCAGGAACCAGCGTTGCTTACTCCACACTTGGCGGCGGCGGCAATCTCGCCAACACCACCATCGGTCTGGCCGGCACTGAGCGCCTGTTCACGTCTCAGATCGTGGCGAAAGGCCAGCTCGTCAAAAACGGGCTGAACCCAACCCTGATCGATGAAGCGACCTCCGGTGCCAGCATCAAGGCCCGCAAGCTTTCACGTGCGGCACCTGTCCGCTCCGGCACCACCGGTTTCTTCAGCCCGGTGAAGCACACGGGCGGGATGCGTGACAACAACTGGCTGTTTGGCTGGACATGGACCGCTGCGGTCGATCTCCTGCCAACTTCGAACGTGGCCCGCCCGGTTCTAACATTGGATGTGACAACGACAAATCCCAAGATCAGCTTCAATGCGGATACCACGGTGACTGATGCCAGTGATGCCGTTGAGTACGTTGTGGAGCGCTCCACGGATGGTCGCGATTGGGCACCCTTCGTGGCCGTTCAGGATGGCGATTCTTCGGACACCAATGCCACGGCCGGTCAGGTGACCGTCACCGACAGCGCCTTCACTTACACCGGCACGCCAGTTCACTATCGAGTGATCGCCCAGTAAGAGATTGCAGCCGGATTCATGGAGCGGGGTGACCTTCGGGTCACCCCGCTTTTGTTTGTGTGTGACGATATTGGCAGATGCCACGCTTTTGGGGTCGGCTTGATGTGTCTCTTTTGTCACGAAAAACGGATTTCGTTAACGCCAGTCACCGACACTTATGAGCGGCTCATTCCTCACGCCGCATGTCATTTAATCCTCCACCACAGAACTTTTGGAAACGCGTGATTGCCGGAGGCGCGGGCATGTTTCTGATGTGCGCTGAAGCGCAGCAGTCTGCGACGATTCAGCAGAGTCAGACACTGCTCGATCAGATCATCGCCGACTCTCAGAAGCACGCTTTTCATCGCACCACGGACTCCGGGCATCCACTCCGCCTGGCCGAATCACTTGCCGCGGCGGTTGCGGGTGATCTCTCGGAATACAATGACCTGATGGTCGAAATCATCGCCCGCTGGGCGAAGGCGGGCGAGTTCGCGGAGGCGGAATATCTCGCTGACAATCTGCCTGCCAGCGGCCCTGCACGCGCGCATCTGGAGATTGCCTGGGTGCTGTTCAGGGACGGCAAACGCGAAAGGGCGGCAGAGCATTTGAAGCGCTCCTTGGAAACCATGGATCAGGCCCGCGGCCGCAAGGCTGAAGTGCTGCGCACGCGCTACTGTGAACTGCTTTACTCACTGGATCGCGTGGCCGAGGCCAGGAGCATGGAGTCCAGACTGAGTGAACTGGCCCGATTGGAATTGGATGCCAGGCTTCAGCGATTGCAGATCAAACCAGCGCTGGATCTGGCACAGGCTCAGCGGCGTCTGGCGCAGTGTGAGGATCGTGGCGTGGACCGCGTGCGTGCGGCGTTTTTGCTTGGTTGCGCTGACCGTCAGCTTCGTGAGGGCCATCAAAAAGCGGGTTTTGAACTGCTCCAGGAAGTGGGGCGTCTGGCGACTCGTGACGGGCTGCCTTCAGCCCAGCGGGTGCTCGTTGATCTCGCAAAAACGGCCCATGCGGGTGGTGAGTTCAAGGAGGCTGACAAAGCCATCAAGCTGTATCTGGAGATCGTCAAAAACTACGCCGATGCAGCGGATTGGAAAGCACCCTATCTCGCTGAGGCGCTTGACGTGATCGTCGATTGGAAGGGACGCGAAAAGCAGGTGAAAGAGTGGCTCAAAGTGGCGGAGACATGGCTCCCGAAAGTCTTTGTTCTTGAGGCACCCAAATCTGCGCTCGCACTTGCACGGGTTGCCGAACGGGTTGCTGGCACAGCGGAGAGCGATCGCCTGGTCATAATGGCGGCAAAGGCTGGCCGGGCACATCCGCATCCTCGCGCGCAAGCCAATGCTGCGGTGCTCGTCTGTCTTTTTTACACGGATGCAGGTCGTGCCATTCCGGCGGACATCCGCACGATCATCAATCCTCAAGCGGAGGCGGCGATTCATTGACGCGTGGTCGGGAGATGGATCATTTTAGCTTTTGTTCTAGCTGCAGCCCTGACCGGTGAGGCGGTCGCGCAGTCACAGAACGGCGCCTTGCGCGGCAGCATTCTGGATGCTGATTTTTCCGTGCCTGTGAGCGGTGCCACCGTGATGGTTGAAGGCACTGGAGTGGGTGGAAGTTCGGGTCCTGATGGCAGTTTCTTCATCAATGACCTGCCACCCGGACAGTACACTCTTCTCGTGAGCAAAGACGGTTTTGTGCGCGAACGGCGTAGTGGCATCGTCGTCTCTGCCGGTTCAGTGAAGCAGATGGACCTGGAGATGACGGCAGAGGTGGTCGAGTTGGACGAGTTTGTCGTGGCTGAAGATGAAATTGTGGATTCCACCGCATCCACGGGAGCCATCACCTTGCGCACGGAATTGAAGAGTTTCACCGAAGTGCTCGGAGCGCAGTTCATTGCCTCAACCGGTGCCAGCAATGCCGCCAATCTGCTGGCGAAAACGACCGGTGTGAATGTGGCGGATGGCAAGTTCGTGGTCGTGCGCGGTTTGGCTGACCGGTACAATTCCGTGACGCTCAATGGCCTGAGGATTCCCAGTTCTGATCCCGATCGCCGCGCCGTGGCGTTGGATTTGTTTCCCAGTTCGGTGATCAAGGATGTGCGCACCAGCAAGACCTACCTTCCGGATCAGCCGGGTGAATCCACGGGCGCCTCGATCAATGTGGTGACCAAATCCGTCCCGGAACAAAACTTTGAAAAGATCAAGATCAGCAACGGTTTCAACACGCAGGCCACCGGTAACAATAAGTTTCTCAGCTACACCGGCGGTGGCACCGGAACCTTTGGAAATTATCAGAACCGCGCGCTGCCCAGCTTCATCCAAAATGCTCCGGTGCAGGATCTCTTCGGCGGCGGCGGCTCGGCGGATACGCCCGCTGAAAGAGCCCTGCGCCAGACCATCAGCAACACGCTGAGCAAGGAGATGGGCACCAAGGACAAAACAGCGCCGGTGGATTTTTCACTCGAAGGCAGTCTGGGCCGCCGCTTTGATTTCATGGGAGCACCCGCGGGTCTGACGGTCGCTTTTGATTACTCCAAAAAGTACAATTACAGCGATGTCGACACCTTGGGCCGCTACACGTTTGTCAGCAATCTGGCCAGTCCAAACATCGGCCAGGTGGAGAACATCACGCGCCTTGTCGTGCCGGGGAATCAGCTTCCAGGCGGCACACCCAAGGCCGACTGGGGCATGCGTGTTGGGCAGGAAACCATGCGCGCCGGCATGCTTGTGTCGCTCGGCATCGAGCTGGACACCGACAGTGAACTCACGGCGACCTATTTCTTCAATCGTGTGGCCGAGGATCGCGCCACTTACCAGCTCGGTTATGATCCCCAGGATCCGGCCATCGCAAAGTATCGCGAATCGATTTCCTACACCGAGCGTCAGGTCCGGACCTGGCAGCTTGCGGGCAGGCATGCGGTGGATGGAATCGGAGCGGACATGAAGGTGAACTGGGCGCTCAGTTACAATCAGAGCTACCAGTATGAGCCCGATTTGCGGTTGATGGCTTCAGACTATGACACCTCAAGCGATCAGTATGCCGTGCCTCCGAATCTCACGGTGCCTCCGTTTCAGCGCTACTGGCGCAACTTGAACGATCAAAGCTACAATGCGCGCATGGACATCGAGAGCGATCTGTTTGGCGACTCGCTACCGGATGAGATGAAGGCCAAAGTCAAGTTCGGCGGATTGCTCGATTACAGCGATCGAGCCTACCGCGCCGATAGCTTTTCCTACAACGCCGGTTTCCTGGACAATTCCGGTTACCCCAACTTTCTCAAGCCGCAGACCATTCCGAGCCAAACCTGGGGTGATGTCTTTCTTTATGGGAATCAGAATCTGACGACACCGGGCCTGTCACTGAGCAATGCCACCTATATCTTCCGCCAGAACGAAGCCGAGGTGTATCGCGCCTCGCAGATGATCTCGGCGGGTTATCTGATGTTTGATCTGGATGTGACACCGAACCTGAATGTCAGCTTTGGTGCGCGCATGGAGACCACGGATCTCAAGGTTCAAGCCAGTGACATCTGGATCTATCCCGAAGAGTCGGTGCGCCTGGCTTTGCTGACGGCCGAACAGCGGCGTGATAATCTTTACACGGATGCTTTGACGGCTGCTTTCGGTGGCATCGCGACGGATGCGCAAAAGGCGCTGCTGGCGCCTCGCAGCCGGGCCAACATCGCGGAGGTCAGCATGCTGCCTGCTTTGGCGGTGAACTGGGATCTGACTGAGCACCAGCACGTGCGGACGGCCATCACGCGCACCATTGCGCGTCCTTCATTCAAGGAGATCGCACCCGTGGCTTTCGCTGTCGTGGAGACGGGAGATTTCTTCATCGGCAATCCCGACCTGCTGATGTCATCCATCACCAACTTCGACGTGCGCTGGGAGTACTTCCCCAGCCCGGGGTCACTCATCGGCGTCAGTGCCTTTGCAAAGACGATCGACAAGCCCATTGAGTACTCGCAGGTCGGTCAGTTCACGCAATACATCAATGTGGACAGCGCCACGGTGTATGGTTTTGAGCTGGAGTATCAGCGGGATTTCGGCTTCCTCGCGGATGAATTGAAGCCGCTCAACATGGGGCTCAATTACAGCTTCATCCAATCGCAGGCTGATCGTGGCAATGTCGGCGGCCCGGCCATCTTCGGCCAGACGCGCCGGCTTCAGGGGCAGCCTGATTACATCTTCAATCTCAACCTGACTTACGATCATCAGGACAGCGGATGGTTCTTTGGCACCTTCCTCAATGTCACCGGACAGCAGCTCTCCGCCGTCTCCAGTGTGTTCAATCAGCCGGACATCTTTCAAGAGCCCTACACCACGCTGGATCTGGGCATCTCCAAGCGGCTGTTCAAAGGCTGCAAACTCTCCTTCCGCGCGGCGAATGTGACAAACCAGACCATCCGCCGGGTTTACAACAATGCTCAGAAACCCGTCTTTTCGGAGCGCAGTCCGGGCATCAACTATTCGCTGAGCCTTGCCTTTGACTGGTGATGGTCTCTGCAACGGTTTCGTCACCTAACAGCAGATGAAACACAGCCCTTTTAAGGCAGCAATGTAACGGGTCTTCACCCTGACCCAACGAACCAGATTTTCCGCAGTGAATCCGCGTCTCTCCATTTTTATCGCCACGTTTGTCATCGGCACCGCATTCGGCCAGCAACCGGCGGCTCCGTCATCTTCAGTCGCGGAGGCTTCGGCAGCCATGGATGAAACCCGCGCCCTGCTCCAGCAGTGGGCCACCACGCAGCGACTGATCGCCAGTGAGCGTGGTGATTGGGAGAATGGCAGGGCGATGATTCAGGGGCGCATTCAGCTCCTGAAAATTTCCGTCGAAGAGACCGAGAAAAAAATCGCCGAAGCTAAGGCTACACTCGAAGATGTGAAAAAGCGCCCCGCAGAAGCCGAGGCTGAGAAAGCCCGGACGAAAGAAGCCTCCGACGCCCTTCTGGCCACAG
>CANJVS010000132.1 GCA_947477755.1 Verrucomicrobiaceae bacterium
CCGACTACTTGGTGAATCACGGTGTGCCCTTCCGCTCGGCCCATGAAGTCATCGGCAAACTGGTGGCCCACTCCATCGCCGAAAAAGTGGCCTTTGCCGACATCCCGCTGGCAAAGTATCAGGAGTTCTCTCCCGCTTTTGCGGCCGACCTCTTCGCCTGTCTGAATCTCGAAACCGCACTCGCCGCGCGAAAAGGCATCGGTGCCCCGTCACCGCAGAACGTGGCCGCACAGATCGAACGATGGAAGGGGGAGCTTTCGTGATCAGCGAGGCGAAAAGCTTTCCGCTCTTTCATCAGGAGTCCCGTGAGGGCTGGGAACGTGTGAGCCACGAGCGCGTCTTTGATCATCCGCATGTCAGCGTGGATGCCGTCGAGTTCCTGACGCCCAACCGCCGTGACAAGCCCGTGCCCTGGACCGTGGTTCACCGCAAGGCCGCGGTGGCGGTCGCACCGGTAACGGCCAATGGTGAGTATGTGCTGATCGCCCAGGAGCGCCTGCCGGTGCAGCAGATCTGCCTGGAGTTTCCCGCCGGGCAGATTGACGCGCCCGTGCCGGACATCACCACTGAAATGGTGACCGAGACCGCCCTGCGTGAGATGCATGAGGAGACCGGCTACGCCCTGGCTCCCGGCGGCACGCTGGAGCCTCTGGGCTGGTTTCTTCCGTCGCAAGGATTCACCGACGAGCACGTTTATTTATTCAAGGCCGAGCCCGTGTGCGTCGTTAGCCGTCCGAACCCGGATGGAAGCGAGCACATCAGCCCCGCGCGACTTGTCAGTTCAGGAGAATTGCGGAGGCTGATCGCTGCCAATGAGATCACCAACGCCCTGACACTGGCACTCTACGCGCGGATGGCGGCCAAGGGATCCATCTGAGTCATCTCAACACTCCCATTTTCTTTTTTTATGTGGCAAGGCATCCTGAACAAAGTTTTCAAAGTCCGCGAGAAGGTCGCGATGAACCTCACCAAGGACGACGAGGAAAAACCCTTCCTGGAACATCTGGAAGATCTGCGCTCCATGCTGGTGCGCATGGCGGTGACCCTGGTGATTGCCACGATCGGGAGCTTTGTTTTCTACAAGGAACTCTTCCAGGCCATCCTGTTCCCGCTCCAACTCGCGGGACTCGCCAAAGATGAGAACGGTGCGCGCACCATGCTGCAGAACACGGATGTGGCGGGCCCCTTCATGATGGCCGTGAATGTCTCACTCATCGCGGCGATCATCCTCGCCTTCCCGGTGCTGCTTGTCTTTCTGCTTCAATTCGTCCTGCCAGGCCTGAAGCCAAAGGAAAAGAAGATGCTGTTTCCCGCCATCGCCATCGGCACCGGGCTGTTTCTCGGCGGTTGCACCTTTGCTTACTGGCAGGTGCTGCCACGGGCGCTGATCTTTTTCACTGAGTTCGCCGCCACCCTGGGATCGCGTCAGGATTGGACACTGGACAATTACGTCACCTTCACCACGCGCTTCATCCTCGTCTTCGGCATCGCCTTTGAACTGCCGATCATCGTCATGGCCCTGGTGAAGCTCGACTTCCTGAACTTCAAGATCATGAAGGCCACGTGGCGTCACGCCCTGGTGGCCATCACCCTGTTTGCCGCCGTCATCACTCCGACGCCTGACGTGCTGACCCTGCTGATGATGTCCGGTCCGCTCTATGTCCTTTATGCCATCTGTGTCGTGCTGGCCTACTTCATGGAAAAGAAGGACAAGGAAGCCTATCCCGAGTACTACGCCGAACTGGCGAAAGATGAGAAGGAACTGGATGAGGCGGTCAAAGACGACTGGGACAATGAGAACTACAATCCATGGTTCTCCGAGGACAAGGACGATCAGGACGACGAGTATCAAAAGCCGCGCGCCACACCGTCCGCCCCGCCGCCGGAAATCGAGAAAGCCGAGAACACGGTGGCCATGAGCGACATCATCGACGAGGGCGAAGACCAGAGTTCCGTGATGCCTGATGAGGATGAAGAGGCGCCTCAAATCGCCGATTCCAAGCCTGATGCCGAGAAGACCACCGAGGAACTCGCCCGCGAGGATGAAACCCGGAGTGGGAATCCGCCGCCACCCGTGGTCTAAAGAGGCGGCGTCTGCACGCCGCAATCCGCCTCAATGTAGCGCGCCCGCAGCTCATTGAGGAATGCCCGGGGTTCACCATCCTGAGGATACAGGACCGGCTCGCCCACGGTGAGACGGAGACGGATCTTCTCACGGGGCAGACGCCAGAGCGGCCAGCCTTTTCCCAAATAGGGGCTGTTCGTCTGCACGTAGACCGGCCAGACAGGAGCGCCTGAATTTTTAGCGATCACCGCCAGACCGACCGTCAGCGGATTCATGCCGCCATGTTCACACCGGGTGCGCGTGCCTTCCGGGAAAAACAGGACGCGTTCATTGTCACGCAGCAGCTTCAGGCAACGGCGCATCGCCTTGTGCACAGGCTCATTCGGGATGAATCCGGCGACGGCGGCTCCACCGCGCAAAAACAGGTTTCTCATCAGCGAAGCCTTCAGCACGCAGGCCACGTGATCCACCTCAGCCATGACAAACACGGCATCCCAAAGTGACGGGTGATTGGGCGCGACGATCAGCGGTCCGGTCTGCGCCTGCAGGCGTTCAAAACCCACATAGTCGCACTCGACGACATCCAGGAACCGCAGCAACCCAACCACATTCCGGAAAAACTTTTTCATGATGACCTGTCCAATTTCACGCGCCTGCCCGCATGGAAAAAGCAGTGGCAGCAACCGGCTGAGCGGCAGAAGGACCACCGCACAGACCGACCAGTAAATCAGCAGCAAAAGCCCGGCAGTGAGAAGTCGCAGACGATCAGACAGAGTCATACGATCCATGAGGTCGGGATGGGGCGCTCATGCTTTGATCATTGTCAGGTGCGGCCTTCATCAGTAATAGAGCCACGATGATGCCGCACCACGCTCCTCTTGTCCAAGCCCTTTCCGCTCTGCCTCACGGCGCGTCTTTTCGCTTCATTGACGAACTGCTGGAACTGGAGCCCGGCGTGTCAGCGACAGGCCGCTGGACACTGAAGGGCGATGAAGCCTTTCTCGAAGGCCACTTCCCCGGCCAGCCCCTGCTGCCCGGCGTGATCATGATCGAGGCCCTGGCCCAGCTCGGCGGCATGCTGGCTCAGAGTGATCGCGGTGATCACCCCCTCAAGAACCTGCGCCTGACCGCCGTCCGCCAGTTCAAGATCTTCGGCAGCATCCCGCCCGGCCAGACTTTGACGATCCATGCCAGGCGTGATGCCGCGATGCCCGGTCTCGTCCAGATCAGCGGTGAAGTTTTAACGGCCGACGGCACCAAACTCGCGGCAGGCAGTGTCGTGCTCAGCGGGGAGGAGTGAGCCGTAGCGCCTGGCGGATGCGCCAAATTCCGCCCATGAAGCACCTGTTCGCCTTACTGCGGCCGGGCCTGATCATCGCCCCGCTCTGGAAAATCCTGCCGAAAAGTGACAGAGCCACGAAGGTGAATTAGGGAACAGCTGTGAGTCAGCGAGATGTCCTGGTCTTCAATGCCCGCAGGTGTTGTACGGTGATGAGATCATGGGGGCGTCCCATGGCTTCCTTGGCTTTGATCAGTGCATCAACGTCAAGAATGCGTAACGAACCGACCGGCAATTCAAGGATGATGCTGTGGCCGAGGACTTCGTCATAACCGCCGATGGCAAGCACTTCACCCAGACAATCAACGATGCCGATGTCGGTCTTCAGGTACAGGTTCCTTAATCCGGCGCATAGCTCGGGCGTGACATTCAGAGCGATGTCAGGCCGCGCTCGATGAACAGGATGTAAATCATGAAAGGCCGCTTGAATACGCTTCAAGTTCCCCTCGGTGAACCGGCAGCACACATCCACATCACGCGTGTTGAGCGACGACCCGTGAATGGCGGCAGCCAGTCCGCCGACGAGCACGAACTCCACCTCGGCCTTGATCAGCCTCTCCAATAATTGGTTAAGATGCTGCATGACGCTTTTGCAACGAGGCTCTGGCTGCGTCGATGAAATTGATCGTGTCGTCGTTGGCAAGGATTCGCTCCCAGGGCGTCAGTTTCAGATTCTCCTCGATCAACGACAGATCAATGCCGGTTTCAGAATCAATCTCGGGACGCAGTTCGACTTCGCTTGGAAACGAGGGCGGCTGGGATGGTGGAGCTGCGGTCATGCCTCAATGATATTCAATGATTGAATGGTATCGCGACGATTCGGATTTGTCGAGAAGCTGCGGCTTGGAATAAAAAAGGCTGCCATCGCTGGCAGCCTTTGATGAGACAAATCAGGAGCCTGATTAGGGCGTGCCGTTGACGTAATCGATCGCGGCGCGGCAGATTTCCCAGAAGCTGCCGTGTTCCATGCTGGCTCCACCGACGAGGGCGCCATCGACATCCTTTTGATGGATGAGTTCGGCCATGTTGTTGGGCTTCACGCTGCCGCCGTACTGGATGCGGAGCTTTTGAGCCGTGTCTTCGCCGAACATTTCCGTGAGGACGCTGCGGGTGAAGGCGTGGGCATCCTGAGCCTGCTCGGGGCTGGCGGTGCGGCCGGTGCCGATGGCCCAAACGGGCTCATAAGCGATGACGCAATCCAGCACGCGGCGGGCGCCGACATCGGCCAGAGATTCACGGAGCTGGCTTTCGAGGACTTTTTCAATCAGGCCGCCATCGCGCTCTTCGAGTGTTTCACCGATGCAGAGGATGGGGTGCAGACGGGCTTCAAGGGCAGCCAGGACTTTGGCGTTCACGATGGCGCTGGTTTCACCAAAAATGCTGCGGCGCTCACTGTGACCGAGGATGACATGGCGGCATCCGCACTCCTTGATCATGCGGGCGCTGATCTCGCCGGTGTAAGCTCCGGCAGGATGCTGGCTCATGTTCTGGGCGGCCAGTTCAACGTTCTGCTCGCGGGCATTGGTGAGGACGTCGTGAGCTTTGGCAAGACTAACAAACGGTGGTGCAACCACGATCTGGACGGGGCACTTGTCCGGCACCAGGCGGGCAAAGGAACGGAGGAAATCATCCGTCTCCTGCGGTGTCATGTGCATCTTCCAGTTGGCGGCGATGATGGGCTTGCGGACGTAGATCATGGGGGTGGTTGCGCTAGGTTAGGCAGGGTTCGAGAAATCGAAAATTACTTCTCCTGAAGGCAGGCGACGCCGGGGAGGATTTTGCCTTCGAGGAGTTCAAGGCTGGCACCGCCTCCGGTGGAAATAAAGGTCATCTTGTCGGCCAGGCCGGCTTTCTTCACGGCCTTCACGCTGTCGCCGCCACCGATGATGGTCTTGGCACTGCTGTTTTCAGCAATGGCGGCAGCCACGTCGAAGCTGCCCTTGGAGGATTCTTTGATCTCAAACACGCCCATGGGGCCGTTCCAGATGACGGTCCTGGCCTTGGCGATCTCCGCCGCGAAAAGCTTCACCGACTCGGGGCCGATATCGACACCTTCCCAGCCTTCAGGAATGCTTTCATTCACGCCGGTGTACTTGGTGTTGCCGAGTTTTTTGGCATCGAAATCAAAGGCGTCGGTGATCATGGCATCGACCGGGATCAGGAGGTTCACGCCGAGTTTTTTGGCTTTGTCGATCGCTGCCTGGGCGATGGGTTCCCACTCGGGCTTGTAGAGGCTCTTACCGATGGTGATGCCCTGAACGAGCTTGCGGAAAGTGTAGGCCATGCCGCCGCCGATGATGATGGTGTCGGCCTTTTCGAGCAGGCGGTTGATCACCTCAATCTTGTCGTTCACTTTCGCACCGCCGAGGATGACCACAAAGGGACGCTCGGGGTTTTCCAGTTCGTCGTGCAAGTACGTCAGCTCCTTTTCCATGAGCAAGCCGGACACGGCCGGAAGATAATCGGCCACACCTGCGGTGGAGCTGTGAGCGCGGTGAGCGGAGCCAAAGGCGTCATTCACAAAAATCTCAGCCAGATCGGCGAGTCCTTTGGCGAGCTCGGCATCGTTCTTTTCTTCACCGGCAAAGAAGCGGGTGTTTTCCAGAAGCAGCACGCCGCCGGGAGGCAGGGCAAGCGCCTTGGCTTTGGCCACTTCACCGGTGGTTTCGTCTGAGAACTCGACCGGACGACCGAGCAGCGAGCTAAGCGCCGGGGCCACGGGAGCGAGCGACTGCTTGGGATCACGCTGGCCTTTCGGACGACCCAAATGGCTGCAAAGAATGACCTTGGCGCCCTTTTCGATGAGATAGTTCAGCGTCGGCAGTGTCTCCTGGATGCGCGTGGAGTCAGTGATAACCATCTGGCCGTCTTTTTCGTCGAGCGGGACGTTGAAATCCACGCGGACGAGGACGCGCTTGTTACTCAATTCGATGTCACGGATGGTTTTTTTGGGCATGATTCAGGAGGGAAAAGGGGAATGCTCGGGAAAGCGGGCCCGATGTCTAGCACAGAGCGTGCTAGGCGCTCGTAAAATTTTGAAACCCCGACTTTTTGGCTGTTCATTCGCCTCCCGGCCACCCGCGGGGCGGCGGGAATGCCCTTGCCAAAAGTTGGATTCGGGTTCAAAGAGACCGTCCCTGGAATCAACAGGGCTTCGGGTCACACCCCGGAGATCTCCCATGTCAGAACACAAATCTTCAAATAGTTGGTCCACTGCCCTTGTGGCTTTGGGAGTGGTTTTCGGAGACATTGGCACCAGCCCGCTTTACGCGCTCAAGGAGTGTCTCCATCACGCCAAACCCACACCAGGCGACCCGCTCGGAGTTCTCGGCCCACTCTCCCTGATGTTCTGGTCACTGATCGTGATGGTCTGTTTCAAGTATCTGGGCTTCATCACCCGCGCCACGAATCAGGGTGAAGGCGGCATGTTTGCCCTGCTCACCCTTTTCCGCTCGACCAAACGCAGCTTCAAACCCGGGACGACGGGGGCCATCGTGCTCATTGGCATCTTTGGTGCCTGCCTGCTTTATGGCGACGGCATGATCACGCCGGCCATTTCCGTGCTTTCCGCAGTCGAGGGGTTGGCGCTGCTCGATGCCAGGCTCGGCACCGGACTCGCGAATTACGTCGTGCCGATTTCCGCCGTCATCATCCTTGGACTGTTCCTCGTTCAGCGGCACGGCACCGCGCGCATCGGCAATGCCTTCGGGCCGATCATGGTGGCCTGGTTCGCCACCCTCGCCGCGCTTGGCATCATCAATATCAGCAGCTATCCCGGCGTGTTTGCATCGCTGTCACCGCATCACGGCATCAACTTCCTGCTGCATCACGG
>CANJVS010000133.1 GCA_947477755.1 Verrucomicrobiaceae bacterium
GATATCCGGGGTGCTGGCTTGAGCGGGTGTCAGTCTCATCGGGCAACAGCACAACCACAGGCTGGTGCGTATCTCTCTCCCGCTCAATCAAGCCAGGGCGTTTTTTCAAAAATGATCCTTTCTGATCGGCCTGCCAATTGTATATCAGTCAGCCTATGGAATCGCTCCCCAAAATCCACGATAAGAAACCAGTCGTTCTTGAACTCGAAGCCGGTGATCACTGGTGGTGTGCCTGCGGGCTCAGCGGTCATCAGCCCATGTGTGATGGTGCCCACAAAGGTTCAGGCCTTGGACCGAAAAAATTCACCCTCGCCGAGAAGCAGAAAGTCTGGTTGTGCAACTGCAAGCACAGCAAGAACCCGCCATTTTGCGATGGCAGTCACAAGGCGCTCTGATTGGCATCTGCAAGGGCCACTTCATCAAGGCCTGAGGCAAAAAAAGATCAGTCCCGCAACGCCGCCGCCGGGTCCATGCGCGCGGCGAACCAGGCAGGCAGAAAACCAGCCACGATGCAGAGCAGGACGGATGTGGTGCAGGTCAGCACCACGTCCCATGGCTGGAGGTGCGCCGGGATGGAGGAAAGAAAAACGCCTTCGACGGCATGAACCTGCCCACCGGTCAGGATGGCGAGCATTGCCCGCACGTCATTTCTTAGCCAAAGCACCAGCAGGCTGCCGGCCAGGCCGAGAAGGGTGCCAAGGACACCGACGATGACCGCCTGGATCAGAAACACATTCACGATCTGTCCATGCCGCCCGCCAATGGCTGCGATCACGCCGATTTCCCCTCGCTTTTGAGTTGTGACAGTGATGGTCGTGTTCATTACCGAGAATGCGGCCACCAAGGCGATGATCGAAAGCACGAACTGCATCATCGTCTGCTCGTTCCGCATGGCGGCGAGTCTGGCGCTGTCATCATCCGACCAGAGTTGCGCTGTCCAACCTGGAAGATTTGATTTGAGCGCTGCCGCCAGCGATGCGGCTTGATCTGGATGATGCAGTTCACCGGCGATTCCGGAGACTCCGGTGCCTAACTTAAAGAGCTGCTGACCAGTGCTGAGCGAAGTGTAGGCAATGAAACCGGCGAGTTCATGGTTGAGGATGCCTGCTACCCGGAGCTTCTGGGGATGCAGGCGGATGCTTTCGAGAATGGCTTTCTTCCTGGACGCATCATCCTGATCATTGGCGGCACTGTACTGCCTGACCGCGTCATTCACATTTTGTGCCGCATAGACGCTGACTTCGTCGCCTAAACGCACATTCAGTTCCCGTGCGTTTTGATCGCTGAGCACAAGCGTGCCATCAGCCAAGCCCAGAGATCCGGACAGGAGGTGGGGAGTGATCTTTCTCAGATGACGAGGAGCATCAGCAGGGGCGATGCCGATAACCTGGCTGCCAGTCTGAAGGTCGCCGTTCGCCAGGTATAGAATGCCGCCGGCATACGGAGTGGCTGAAATCACTTCAGGCGAGGCACGAATCTGGTTCAGTGCTTCCGGCCACGGTTTGGCCGATGCTTCAGTACCCTCCTGACTGAACAGAACGTGCGGCTTTGCCCCCATGAGCGTTTCGCGAAAATCGACTTCAAAACCCATCATGACGGCTCTCACCACGATCATCATCAGCACCCCCACAGCCACGCCGAGAATCGAAATCAGGGTAATGATCGAAACAAAGGATCGCCGGGGTCTCAGGTAACGCAGGGCGAGAAAGAGTGAGGCGTTGGGTAACATGGAGTTTGCCGACCTTTGCCGACCACCAGCTCTGTGCCAACTGCCGAATTAAGATTCAGCAAACTTTACGTTCACAGGAGGAGCTGTGCCGATGGCATCACTTTTGCCCTTTTAAATTGCGTCTGGCCAGCGCTGAATCGGGCATTGAAATGGACTCACGAACCGCCCCATCGGTGCTGACTTTCAGCGATTGCTGGTGATTGCCATGATTTTGCCACTGTGCTAGTTTCGCGGCTTGAGGATCCTGCAAACCATCCTTTTCCTCCTGCAACGCATCGCCTTCACCGCAGTGCTTGGGGGAGTGCTCGTCTCAAGCGCTGGCGGTCAGGGGCAGGATGCGCCGCAAACCTGGACTGGGCGCGACACAGGACTGGCCAACCAATACCTCTCCTTGCTCGTGTCACAGCCCGAGTACGGTCGTGTGCTGGATCTTCTCTGGGCACTCTATGAGAAGCATGATGCCACAGCGCTGCTCATCGAAAACGTGACCCTGCAAATTCAAGCAAACCGGCATCCGTCGGTGCTGATGGTGCTGGGGCATCTGCACCGAAAGGGCGGAAATCTGGCAAAGGCGGCCACCTTGTACGATGAAGTGATCCAAGCAGATCCGCAGAATGCCAATGCGCTGCAATCGCGTGCGGCTGTGGCGCAGGAGATGGGGGACCCTGTGAAGGCCTGGCAATTGATTGGTCAACTCAGCGGTCAATTATCCGCTGCTGATCCGCGAAAAGTGGAGACCTTGCTGCAACTGGGATCGCTGGCTCTCGCCGCTGGCAAGAACGAAGAGGCGGTGAAAGCCTGGCAGTCTGCGGCGACTCTGAAGCCGCGTGATTTTGATCTCATGCGGCAAGTGGCTGAGCTCATTCTGCGCGCAGGATTTCCAGATCAAGCGGCCTCCTTCTACAGCACGCTCACCGAGCAGACTGATCCGCAGCGCCGGCTTGATGCCTTGTATGATCTTGCCCGCATTCACGAGTATGCAGACCAGTTTGAAAAAGCCGATTCAGCCCTGGTGAAAGGGTTGGAGTTGCTCGATTTCCGCGATGGCCGCTATGTCGATTTCTTTCTTCGCCGGGTTCGGCTGCATGAGCGATTCGGATCTCTCGATGATCTGCGCCAGCAACTCACGAAGGCTGCGTCGCAGAAACCTCTGAGTGAGCATGCCCTGCGCGATCTGGTGCGCTTTCATGAAATCACCGTGGATACTGATGCGCACCTGAGTGCTCTGCGTGAGCTTGTGAAGCAATTGCCGCAGGTGGACGACTACCGCTGGGAGTTGGTGCGCGCTCTGCTTGATCATGATGGCGCGGCGGAAGCGGCGAAACTGCTGGATGAACGACTCAAAGGCGATGGAACAGACCTGCCGGCAATCGTGTTTCTGCGCTGTGAGGCGGATTTGCGCAGCGGTGATGCCTCAGCCGCCACGGCCCGGATTGAGAAGTTGCTGAACATTCATGGTGCATCGCCCGAACTGGAAAAACAGGCTCTCGCCTTTGCCCAGCAGCGCGCGCTGGATGCGGTGATCGAGATGATTCTGAAATCTCGGCTGGAGCGTGATCCAGCCAAGACAGAGGCCGTTTTTGAGCTTGCCGCCTTTTATCGGGCGCGGAAAGACATGACCGCAGCAGATGCCCTGTTGCGGCGATTCACGCAGGAAGGACCGACTGAGGCGGAGAAGCAACGACGCCTCAATGACGCGGCTGCTTTCCTCGCTTCCGGCAGTGATCTCGACAGCGCCATCATGCTGGCGCGTGAGGCTGCGTCAAAGTCGCAAGCCGGCCGGGATGAGATCCTTCGTCTCGCTGATCTCCTCACCGAGCACGGTGATAAAGAGGAGGCGCTGGGCTTGCTTGAAAAAGCCTGGAATGCCTGTGCCACCGATGAAGATGGGGTGGATGTGGATGATCGTATCTTTTCGCTCCTGATGGGGGATGAGAAAAAACAATTGCGGCAGACCAAGGGCAGCGGAGGCAATTTTCAATTGCCGGATGCCTTTACCGGCAAGGGGTTTGCCGCCTTTGGTGAGACTCAGGAAAAGCATTCGATTCCGGAAGCCGTGCAGGAGAGAGTCCGGCAACTCTTTGGTCTTCCTGAACCGGAATCCCCGGATGCCCCCGCAAAACCGAAGCCTGCTGTCCGAGTGACCAAACTTTCCGACGCTTCTTCACGCCAGGTGTTTCGCGCAGCATGGTGGGCCGTTCGTTCGGAGATGCATGATGAGGCTTATCAGGCTTTCTGGATTCTACAAACAGACCCGAAGACGAAGACGGGCAGGCCCCGCGAGTTGTCTCTGGAAGCGGAGAGACTGTTGCTTGATCTGACCCTCGCTGATAAAAATGTTGAACTTTCGATGCGCGTGCTTCGTCGTCTGATCGGCCGGGATGAAACCAATAAAGTTCGCTACTCACTGCGCCTGAGTGAACTGCTGCTTGAGGATGAGCAGACGGCATCGTCCGCAGGAGCCGTCGGTCTTTCGGCGGAACGCACGGGCTGGCGTCTGACTGAGACTGCGCCGCTGCCCGCCCGGCGCGCCACGGCTTTTCTGGAGCGTGCATTTCGTGACACGCCGGATTCAGATCAGCTTCTGCAGGCGCTGACTCAGTGTTACATGCTGCAGCGCCGCAATGACGACGCGTTGAAGCTTTGGCGGAATGCCATTGATCATGCCACGGGAGCTGCGGCGGTGACGCTGATGGAGAGTTATGCCGAGATGCTGCTGCGTCAGATGAAGCTGCCGGAATTCATCGAGATTCAAATCCGGATCGTGGAAACCGAGAAGGATCCAAAGCGTCGCAGGGAAGCCTACAAGCGCTTTTTGGATCGGTTGCTGTGGTCGGAGCAGGGCGGCGACCTGAGTCCCGAGTTGCTTAAAGAGCGGCTCAAGCTGGTGAGTGATGCACTGGCACTTCAGGTGAAACGGCATCCCTTCGATGGCTTCTACCATGAGGCGCTTGCGCAGGTTTATGAAAGGGAAGGGGATGCCCCCAAATCCTTTGCGGCGATGAAGCAGGCTTATTACACCTCCCCGGACACACCCTTCTCTCTGGATCAGCTTCGCGAGGCCGCACTGCGCGTGCAGGATATGAAATCGGCAATCTATTTTCAGAAAAAAATTGCGGCCATTGCCGGCCCAAAAGAAGTCGCTCATGAATCACGTCGCCTCGTGGAGATGCTGGAGCAGACCTTTCAAATCGCTGAGGCGGATCGCGTGCGCCGCCGTTTGGAGAGTCGCTTTTCACAGGATGCCGCCGCTCTTGAAGATCTCGCGGAGCATTACCGGTCCACCGGTCAGGATGAGGCTGAGCGACGTGTTTATGAACAGGTCGCCCGGGTGCGCCCCTGGGATGCGCGATCCCAATTGAGGCTGGCTTTGAAATCGCTTCGCCTGGCAGATGATGTGGCCGCTGAGAAGTATCTGCGTGAGATCTGCGCGCGCACTGCAAGCCAGGCTTTTAACGCGACGGTCAGCGGCCCCGAACGGCTGCCATTGCCGCTTACCGAGGTGCGTAAAGCTGGAACGCCGGGGCCTGTCTCGGAGATCACCGGGTTGCTCGACACTGTGCCTGCCCTGAAAACGGCCGAAGTGAGTGCCTTGCGCGCCTATCTGAGTTTGCCTCGAGCGGAGTTTTTGGAATTACCGGATGCAGTGCCGCTGATCCGGCTGCGAGCCATCGAGGAACTGGCCAAACTGCTGCGGCGTGGCGATGCCGGAACTCAGGCCGGATGGATCAGCGAATGCAGTGGTGGGAAAGGTTGTGTTCGCACACCAGTCGAGAAATTGTGGGCACTTTACTTTGCCCGTGCTGGTGACGAATTTCGCAGTGAATTGCGCAGGGTCATGGCGAAAGGCTCCTCCATGGAGGCGAGGTTCTGTGAACTCTGGCTGAGCATTCGCTCCGGTGGCATGGCGGAGGGGATTCGCTGGTCCGAGCAGACCGGGCTTGATCTGGAAGTGCAGGACTCCAGGGAACGCATGCTGCTGGCCGTGGGGGCCATGCTGGCGGATTTGAATACTTTTCGTTATGAACGCGGTGAGTTGACGCTGCTTGGCACGGTGCGCAGCATGTCAGTCGTGGACATTCTCCGGCGCCTGCAGGATCAGCAGCGGTATCCTGAAGCGTTGGAACTGGGCGAGAGTTTGCGATTGCACAACACGGGCCTGGCGGAGGGTTTCACCTTTTCTCTGGCACGCATCGCCGAATCAGCGGAGCGCTGGGACCTGGCCCGGCAATATCTCAGCCGGGTGGTGCGTGGTCCGGTTCGGCCGGATGCTTATCGGGGAACTTATGACCCTTATCTTTTCAGTCTGAGTGCGGCAAACAGGCTGGCTGTGAGTGCCGAGGAACGTGAGGGGAATCTTCGTGCTGCCTGGCGGCGTCTTCAGGCCACGCCAAGTTCGGCAATGACAAGGCTGCGCAAGTCGGCCGTGGCGGGCCTGGCCGGCGCTCCGGATGCGGCAGCGGCTGAAATGCAGGATTTTCTCAGAAGCGATCTTTTGTCTGCGCGGCAGATGGGGGAGATGCGCGGTATTCTCATGCCGCAGGGATCGGCACGTTATGAGGAGCCAATGCATCTGCGCAGCTTGTGGGAGGAGACGCGGGAAATTGAAGCACGCTTTGTTCAAGAGGGCATGGGCCAGGTGATTCAGCAGGTGAATGACAGTCTTGCCGCACATTGGGGCGGTGTGGGACTGAGCTCACGCAGCGGGTTGGAGTTTGGTGAATGGCGGCTCGGACATCTGGTGCGCAAAATGCGTGATGCTGATTATCCGACGCGTCTGCGACTGCTCCGCGAGCACCTGGCCAGCGTGAACATGAAGCTTGAAGTGTCCGTGGACACCTTGAGTGAACTGGGGGGCAGGTTGGAAACGGCGGGCATGTCGCGTGAAGCCATTGGCGTTTATTCACTGCTTCCGGCCCGTGCTCCGGCAAACCCCGAATATGCCCAATTGCTGATACGTGTCAGCGAAGCGGCCTTGGACACGAAGACAGGTTTGAAGTTCACGCTGGAACTGCTGAATGCGGAACCGCCCATGAAGCCGCCGCAACCGGGTGATGAAGTGCTGCGGGAGAAACACGCGCATTTCCTGGCGCTTGATTTTGATCTGGCGGAACTTCACCGGCTGGGGCATCAACCGCAGACCACGCGCCTGCTTCATGGACGCATTCCGGACGCCGTGCCGTATCTGCGCGAACTGGCATTTCTGTACGAAAAATTAGGCCAGGACACTCTTGCCCTCGCTGCTTGGGATCGGTTGCATGAGGCCTACACCACGAATGCGGCCAAAGGCATTTTGCCGGATGCCGAGAGTTGCGTGCACCGAGCCAGGCTGCTGATCAAGACGGGTCGCTCAGCGGCCGCTCTTGAGGAATTACGTTCGGTGCCTGTCACGGAGAAGTCCGGTGCCTTTGGCAGGGAGATTTTGAAATTGCGCGCCGATCTAGTGATCCAAACGAAGGGTTGGGAGGAGTTTCGCGAATTGATGACACTGGCGGTGGCGATCAAA
>CANJVS010000134.1 GCA_947477755.1 Verrucomicrobiaceae bacterium
AGCACTGTCTATTCCAGTTCCCCGCCCAACGAGGCCATTTTAAGGAACGGATTTTTCTCAGACATCATGCCCACCATCAATCAGCTCGTCAGATTCGGTCGCAAAGACAAAGCGACTAAGTCCAAGTCGCCCGCTCTGGCCAAGTGCCCTCAGCGCCGCGGCGTGTGCCTTCAGGTGATGACCCGCACGCCGAAGAAGCCCAACTCGGCTCTCCGCAAGGTCGCCAAGGTGCGCTTGACCAACGGTTTCGAAGTGATCGCTTATATCGGCGGCGAAGGACACAACCTCCAGGAGCATAGCATTGTGCTGGTCCGCGGTGGTCGTGTGAAGGATTTGCCTGGTGTGCGCTATCATATCATCCGCGGAACGCTGGACTGCCTTGGCGTGGACAAGCGCCGCCGTGGTCGCTCGAAGTATGGTGCTAAACGCCCGAAGAAGGGTGCCGCTGCCGCCGCTCCAGCCAAAGGCAAGAAGTAAGTTCCTCCACTCAACCGATTTTTTCTTAACCTCTCTCTCCTCGATTTATGGCCCGCAGAAAACGCGTTTATGACAAGCCGGTCCACAAGGACTCCCGCTATGATAGCGAACTTGTTGCTCATTTGATTGCACGAGTGATGCAGTCTGGAAAAAAATCTCTAGCCGAGCGCATCGTTTACGCCGCCATTGAGCAACTGAACGAGAAAACGGAAACAGTCGATCCATTGGAGCTCTTCAATCGTGCGATCGAGAATTCAAAGCCAAAGGTTGAGGTCAAGGCTCGCCGTGTTGGTGGAGCAACTTATCAGGTCCCTCTTGAGGTCAATGGCACCCGCTCGGAATCTCTGGCCATGCGCTGGATTGTTGGATACGCCCGCGGTCGTAAGGGGCAGCCGATGCATCGTGCGCTCGCCAATGAATTGAAAGAAGCCGCCCAAGGTCAGGGTGCGGCGGTCCGCAAGCGTGATGATGTGCATAAGCAGGCTCAAGCCAACCGTGCATTCGCTCACTTCCGTTTCTAATCGCGGATTGTCACTCTCACGCCTTACTATCCTCACTCAATTTTTCCTGTAGCAATGTCCAATCCGAACTCTCCCAACCGCGAATACCCACTGGAGCGTACCCGTAACATCGGGATCTGCGCACACATTGACGCGGGCAAGACGACTCTGACCGAGCGTATCCTCTTCTACACTGGCATGATCCATCGGATCGGCGAAGTGCATGATGGTGCAGCTACAACCGACTGGATGGAGCAGGAAAAAGAACGCGGCATCACGATCACTTCAGCAGCTGTGACTGCGCGCTGGAAGCAGCTCAAGGAGCCGGGCATTTACAAAATGCGCGAAGAGGAGGACATGCGCGTCAACATCATTGACACGCCGGGGCATGTTGACTTCACGGCCGAGGTGGAGCGCTCTCTGCGTGTGCTTGATGGAGCAATTTTCGTCTTGTGTGGCGTTGCTGGTGTGCAGCCGCAATCGGAAACGGTTTATCGCCAGGCTGAAAAGTATGGTGTGCCACGTATTGCTTTCGTGAACAAAATGGACCGTACCGGTGCCAACTTTGAAAATGTGGTCCGTGATGTGCGGGAGAAGCTTGGTGCGAATGCTTGGCCGATCTTGATTCCCATCGGTGCAGAAGACAATCTCATTGGTCAGATTGACGTAGTGAACCAAAAGGCGATCATCTACAACGATGACGAAAAATTTGGCTCATCTTATAAAGTGCGTGAGTTGGAGGGCGCGGAGATTGCCGCGGCCAAGGCGGCTTATGATGGCCTGCTCGATCAGGTGTGCAGCCAGGACGAAGAATTGGGAATGCAATTCCTCGAAGAGAAGCCAATCACGATTCCGGAGCTTAAGGCGGCGCTTCGCCGCACGGTGATCGCCAACAAAATCATTCCGATGGCTGGTGGTTCGGCCTTTAAAAACAAAGGCGTCCAGTATTTGATTGACGCCGTGATTGATTACCTCCCAGGCCCCCTTGACATCGCCCCACAAAAAGGTCATGTGGTAGATGAGCCGGAAAACCTGATCGAAGCCATCCCGGATGACAATGGCAAGTTCATTGCGCTCGGATTCAAACTTTGGTCTGACAAGTTTGGTCGCCTTGTTTTCTTCCGAGTTTATTCAGGCTGTGTGCGGAAAGGTGATACGATTTACAATCCTCGCACCCGCAAGTCAGAGCGTGTCGGCCGCTTGATTCAGATTCAAGCCAGTGTGCATAAGGATATCGACTGCTGTTACTCCGGAGACATCGCAGCCCTAGTTGGCGTTAAGGATGTCCGCACAGGTGATACTTTCTGCGATGAAAGCCTTGAGGTCCTCCTTGAGCCTCCAACCTTCCCTGAGCCGGTGATCTCTATGGCTGTTGAGCCAAAGACAAAGGCTGACCAAGAAAAAATGGGTAATGCTCTTCAGCGCTTGTCAGAAGAAGATCCGACATTCTTCGTCAAGACCGACGAGGAAACCGGCCAGACCATTATCGCTGGGATGGGTGAACTTCACCTTGAAATTCTCTGCGACCGCCTCAAGCGCGAACATAAGGTGGAAACAAATACCGGCAAACCTCAGATCGCTTACCGCGAGACCCTTACGCGGGAAGCGGATGGCGAAGGAAAACTGGTCAAACAGTCAGGTGGCCGCGGTCAATATGGACATGTGATCCTCAAGATTTTTCCTGGTGAGCCTGGCAAGGGAGTCACTGTTGAGAATAAAGTCGTTGGTGGCACCATCCCCAAGGAGTTCATTAATCCCTGCAAGGCGGGTTGCATGGAAGCTGTGCTCAACGGTATCATTGCAGGCTATCCGGTCATTGATGTTCGTATTGAACTTCTTGATGGATCGAGCCACGACGTTGACTCGAATGAAAACGCTTTCAAGATGGCTGCCATCTTTGCTGTGAAAGATGCCCTCAAGAAAGCCAAGTGCATTTTGCTCGAGCCAATCATGGCTGTGGAAGCTTCCACTCCAGAGGATTACCAGGGTGACATCATGGGCGACCTTAATCGTCGCCGTGGCAAGATCCAAGGCATGGACACACGTGGCACAACTGCGATCCTTCGCGCTGAAGTCCCTTTGTCGGAAATGTTTGGTTATTCGACCGCAATCCGAACCCTTTCATCCGGCCGCGCCTCCTACTCTATGCAGCCAGCGCGCTTTGAGCAGGTTCCTCAGCAGATCGTCGAGCAGATCGTCGAGCAGCGCGGAACAAAGAATTAATTTTTGAAGCAACCCATTCGAACCGGACACCCGTCATGAACAATCAACGAATCAGAATCCGCCTGCGCGCCTATGACTACCGCGTGCTTGATAAAAGCACGGCAGACATTGTGGAAACCGCCAAACGGACCGGTGCAAAAGTGGCAGGACCGATCCCGCTTCCGACCCGCATTGAAAAGTTTACGGTGAACCGTTCACCACACGTGGATAAAAAATCCATGGACCAGTTTGAAATCCGCACGCACAAGCGCCTGCTGGACATTGTTGACCCGACATCCCGCACCGTGGACGAGTTGAAGAAACTCAATCTCCCTTCAGGCGTGGACATTACGATCAAGATTTAGTTTCCACCCAAGCACTGACTTTAACAGGAGGAGAAACATTATGGCTATTGGATTGATTGGAAAAAAACTCGGCATGACCAAAGTTTACACCGACAAAGGTGAAGCTATTGCAGTGACCGTCGTCGATGTGAGCAGCAATGCTCTACTTCAGGTGAAGACAAAGTCCGGCAAGGATGGTTACAGCGCGATTCAACTTGGTTACGAAGACCAAAAAGAATCCCGCGTGACGAAGCCTCTGCTGGGACACTTCAAGAAGTTTGGTGTAAGCCCAAAGCGCATCATCAAAGAATTTCGCGTAAGCTCGGATGATCAGCTTCCTGCAGCTGATGCCAAGATCGATGCCAGCTTATTCAGCAATGGCCAATGGGTCGATGTCATCGGCACAAGCAAAGGCAAAGGTTTCCAAGGGGTTGTCAAGCGCTGGAATTTTGCTGGTCAGCCTGCCACTCATGGTCACATGATGCATCGTCGCCCCGGTTCCATCGGTTGCCGTCTTACTCCAGGCTTGGTATGGAAGAATCAAAAGATGCCTGGTCACGATGGCGTGGATCGAGTGACTACACAAAATCTTAAAATCGTCCAGAGCCGTCTTGAAGATGGAGTGCTCCTTATCAGCGGTTCCATTCCTGGTAATAAGGGCAGCATCGTCGTGGTGCGTCCGGCCAAGAAAAAGCTCGCTCCCGCCAAATAATCCCAGGGGAAATTTGAATTATGTCAGCCACACTTCTCTCCACTGAAAGCGCCAAGCAAGCCAGTCTGAACCTCGTCGAGGGTCATCATGGCAAGCAAGCACTCAATGATGTACTCGTTGCCTACCGTGCGAATCGCCGCCAAGGTAATGCCAATACCAAAAATCGTTCTGAAGTTTCCGGCAGCGGTTCGAAACTCTGGAATCAAAAAGGAACTGGCAATGCTCGTATGGGCAGCAAACGTTCCCCAATCTGGTCAGGCGGTGGTGTGGTCTTTGGACCACGCACACGTGACTGGTCAAAGACAACGACAAAAAATGTTCGTAAGCTTGCTTTTCGTGCAGCTCTGACCGCTCGCATCAATGACGGAGCAATCTCAACGGTTGACTCATTCGTGGTAGCCGACGGCAAAACCAAATCATTCGTCAGCGCCATCGCTGGACTGACCACTGCTAAAAAAGTTCTCGTCATCGGTCAAAACTTTGATGAACTCACCTTCCGCTCCGCTCGTAACATCCAAGATGTTCAGCTTGTTTCCGCTGAAGATGTAAATGCCGAAAATCTGCTGCGTTACGCTCAGATCATCGTCACGACCGATGCCCTTCCAACCCTTGCTCGGAGGACTGCTTGCTGATATGAAAGACCCCCATTCCGTGATTAAAACGATCCGCCTCACTGAGAAGGCGACAAGACTTGGTGAAGAAAACAACGAATACGTTTTCATCGTCGACCCAAAGTCCACGAAGATCGAAATCAAGCAGGCGGTTGAAAAACACTTTGGTAAAAAAGTCGTTGCTGTCCGCACTGCAAACTTTGCAGGCAAAGCCCGCCGCCAAAAGCGTGCTGACGCCGGCAGAACGAATCATTATAAAAAAGCTATCGTGCGTCTCAAAGACGGCGAACGCATCGAACTCGTGTAAGACAACCCAGGTTCAAAACCCTTTTAATCAGAAGGACTCAATCTCATGGCGCTGAAAACATTCAAGCCGAATACCCCATCGAACCGCTACAAACAGTGGAACTCCTTCGAGGAGATCACGAAGGACACACCGCAGCGCAGTCTCACTGTCGCTCTGCGCAAATCCGGCGGACGCAACAACACGGGTCGCATTACCTGCCGTCACATTGGTGGTGGTCATGAACGCCGCTATCGACTGATCGACTTCAAACGTGCTCGCCGTGACGATGCCGCCAAGGTCATCGCAATCGAGTATGATCCGAATCGTTCGGCGCGCATTGCCTTGATCGAATACAAGGAAGGCGAACGTGCCTACATCCTGGCACCGAATAACCTGCAAGTTGGCGCCAGCGTGATGGCTGGTGAAAAGGCCACCCCAGATCTCGGCAATGCTCTTCCGCTTCGGAAAATCCCACTTGGAACAAGCATTCATAATGTTGAACTTGTCGCCGGTCGTGGTGGTGTTGCTGCTCGTGCTGCGGGTCAGGTTGCCATCCTGTCCAACCGTGAAGGTGAATATGCTTTGGTGCGCATGCCGTCCGGGGAAATTCGCAAAATTCATTCCGAATGTTACGCAACTATCGGGCAGGTGGGCAACACCGAGCACATGAACGTGGTTTCTGGAAAGGCCGGGAGAACACGCTGGTTAGGCACTCGCCCGACAGTTCGTGGCATGTGTATGAACCCGATCGACCATCCAAATGGTGGTGGTGAAGGACGCTCGAAATCCGGTGGTGGTCGTCAACACCTGCTCAGCCCGTGGGGGCATGCTAAGGGTGAAAAGACCCGCAACAAGAAAAAGAATACGAACAAACTCATTGTTCAGAATCGTCACGCTAAGAAGTAATTTTCCACCCATTTGAAACACTGAACCTATGGCACGCTCACTGAAAAAAGGACCCTTCGTCCAGCAGGCACTGCTCGACAAAGTGGATAAGCTCAACGACGCCGGGCAAAAGCGCCCAGTTAAGACATGGGCACGCAGTTCCATGATCACTCCTGACCTCGTCGGCCATACTTTCTTGGTGCACAACGGTAAGGATTTCGTGAGCGTTTATGCCACTGAAAACATGGTTGGACACCGGCTCGGCGAGTTCTCTCAGACTCGTCTCTTCAAGAGCCACGGTGCCCATACGGTCAAAGCAGCCAAATAATTAGTTCTTTAAGCGGCCTCTTCCTTTCAACTCAATGTTCACTCGACTCTTCACACGTTCTAACCCATGCGCCCTGCTGCTCTTTGCGGCTATGGCTGTGTGCGGCGGCGTGCAGGCGCAGACATCCTTTGAATTGCAAGAATTGAACACTACTCTTCAGGTAGCTGCTCAAAAAATTCAGGCGCTCGAAGCTCAAATAGCTGCAACCAAGGACAAAAACGATGCACTGACGCAGAGTGCGGCGGCGTCGAATAAGGAAGCGATTGAACTAAAGGATCGATATGAGCGCCTCCGTGGATTGCTCGAAGGTCTTGGTATTGCGGCTCTGGAAAATTCCCCTGAACAAACGCAGGAACGCCTATTGGCCGCACTCAGCGATTTGCGCATCGCAGAGACATCCCGGCAAAAACTCGCGGACAGCTTGATGGAACTTGCTGAGGTCTCCCTACAATTCGCGAAAACGGTGCCCAATCCGGATTCTGCAATTGGTGACCGTCTCCAGAAAGCCCTCGTCAAGGCGGAAACGACACTGGCCTCTGCCACTGCACGTCCTTCGGAAACCACACAGCCCGCAGCCGATTTGCAGGATGCCCGTATCGTTAGCTTGAAAAGCGAATTGGGTATTGCTGTTCTTAGCGTAGGTTCCCGTGACGGCGTGAAGCCTGGGATGCCATTTGAAATTTTCCGCGAGGACAAACCCATCGCAAAGGTTCTTGTCACCGAAGTGCGCAACTCAGTGAGTGGCGCCGTGGTGCAGGAATTAGCAAACGTCTCCGATCCAGTCCAGGTCGGCGATAAAGGCAAAGTGGATACAAACACGTCATTCTAAGTTTATGGAAGTCCGTTCAATCCTTAAGTACGCTCGTATTTCTTCACAGAAAGCGCGAC
>CANJVS010000135.1 GCA_947477755.1 Verrucomicrobiaceae bacterium
ACTGGTTCGTTTGTCGTGTAACGGAGAAAACCCTGGCGCATCATCGCTGGAGCTGTTGAAGGGGATTGAACCCTCGACCTCGTCCTTACCAAGGACGTGCTCTACCACTGAGCGACAACAGCATTAACCGGCGGCGATCCACAAAAGGAATCTCCTCCTCTTACGAAAAGAAAACCGAGGCACAAACGACACATGACGCAAGTCAATGGAAGAGTACACCCCGGTCATTTCCCGAAAAAGTGGAGGCGAAGCTAGGGCGCTGGATCATCATGTCAAAGTTTATTTCCAAATTAGCAAAGATTGCGCCAAGCCCCGAAACTACGCCTGCCTCATACTCTGAGATGATGCGCATCCTCATCAATCCTCACTGCGCTCCTTCTCTTCGGCCTCCAGTCCAAACAGGAACTCAAAGTCCGTTTTCTCCAGAGTCCGGGCAAAGCCGCCTTCCCCAAGGATATTCGCCGACATGAGCTGCTTTTTCTGCTGCAGGAGCATGATTTTTTCCTCAATGGTTTCTTTCGTGATCATTCGATAGGCCATCACCGGCTGAGTCTGGCCGATTCGGTGCGCACGGTCGATCGCCTGCGCTTCGACAGCTGGATTCCACCAAGGGTCGTAAAGGATGACATAGCTGGCAGCGGTCAGGTTGAGGCCGCTTCCACCCGCTTTGAGGGAAAGCAGGAAAACACAGGCGCTCTCGTCTTTCTGGAACTGTTCGACGACCTCTGCACGATTTTGCGTGCTTCCAGTAAGCCAGTAATAGGGGATGCTCATGTCCTGCAATCGGTCACGAATGATATCCAGCATGGTGACGAACTGGCTGAAAAGCAGCACCTTGTGCCCTTCGGCATGCAGTTCTTCGATCAGTTCCAGCGTCGCAGTGAGTTTGGCGCTTTCTTGCTTCGTGCCTGTCTTGTCCACGAGATTCGGATGGCAGCAGATCTGGCGGAGCCGGGTCAGGGCCTGGAGAATGGCAAAACGTTTTTTCGTAAGAACTTCAAAACCGCTGGCGGTAAGCACCATTTGCTGCGCCCTGGCCAACTCCTCCCGGTAGAGTCTTGCCTGTTCGTCATTCATCGTGCACAGCATTGCCTCCTCACTGCGGGAAGGCAGATCTTTGGCCACCTCGGATTTCGTGCGGCGAAGCATGAAGGGGCGCAGTCTGGCACTCAGGCGATCGCTGGCCTGGCCGTCTTTGCGGCGGTCAAAGTGGCGCGTGAAGTAGCGCCGGTCGCCCAGGGCGCCGGGTGTGGCAAAGGTCATCAGGCTCCAGAGATCAAGCAGGCGATTCTCCAGGGGCGTACCTGTCAGCACGAGCCGGTTCTCCGACTTGAGCTGCCGAGCCGCCTTGGCGGCCTTTGAGTCGGGATTCTTGATATGCTGACCTTCGTCCAGGATCACGGCCAGCCACTTCACGGCATCGAGCACCTCAATGCAGCCACGCATCTGCGCATAGTTCATCACAAGCACATCGTAGTCCGTTTGCAGACGCCCAAGATCCAACTCCTCCTTGTCCCGCAATACCTGGACTCGCAGATCCGGCGCGGCTTTACCAAACTCTGTGGCCCACACGTCGAGCACCGATTTCGGGCACACAACGAGACAAGGCCAGGCATTCCGGAATCGCGAACGCAACCAAAGAATCCAGGTGATGCTCTGGATGGTTTTACCCAGACCCATGTCATCCGCCAGAATACCGCCAAATTTATTCAGACTTAGGTAGGCAAGGAAATGGTAACCCTCCTCCTGATACGGTCGAAGGGTGACTCCTAGTGTGGCCGGCACCGCAGGTCGCTCATCAAGACGCGCCTGCTCCATTCGCTGGGTGATGTTCTGCCAGGCGCGCGGATTGATGATTTCCTTGCTCCCCTGCCCTGCCAGCTGACGCCAGTGCAGGCGATGTGACTCGTCGCTGTATTCGTCGAGATCGATGCCGAGCTGATCCATCAGGATCTGCTGCTCTTCGGTGAGCTCCAGCTTAACGCGCCGCCAGGTGCCGTCAGCGAGCTGCACAAATCCACCCTTCGCAGCGATCAGGCGCCTGATGTCTGCGGGCTTCAGGTCCGAATCATCGATCTCAAAGATCATCTTCAGATCAAACCAGTCGATGGTGGCCGTCTGCGACGCTTCAAGCCGGACCCGCGCGATCAGCGGGTCTGCCAGGATGCTTTGCAAGCGTGCATCGGCCGCCAATGTGACCCGCTCTGGCAATTGATGCGCCCAGGCGTTGAATTGATCGGGGAAGTTTTTGGTTAGGCGCACCCGGTAGCCTTGCTCCCCGGCATCCCAAACCGGGCGCAGTTCATTCAGCGCGGCATCTGTCAGTGCCAGCGAAGATCGGTCACGGCAAATGATGCTCCTGTCTTTAGCATCTTCCGGGTGCCGCACCGGCTCCCATCCTGCCGCGCCCAATCGCTCACGCACCCGACCGTCTGGTGCCAGCGCCTCGGCTTTAAAGATAGCAAACTCCGCGCCGCTAGTCCCTGCACGCGCCACGCAGCTGGCTCGCATCTCGACAACCAGCGCCTCATGCCGCACACGTCCTGCAATATGATGCGGCAAGGGCACGTCAATCTTCTCCAGAAAGGTGATGCCGTCCTGCGTTGCAAGGGCGTTGAGCGGGATAATCACCGTGGACTCGATCCTCGACTCCTCGGGGAACCAGCCCGGTCCGATGAAAAGAGAATCCTCGGACAAATACAGCGTCCGCGCGCCGTGCATCAACCTTAACGGCAATGGTGCCGCAGAGCCGTCGCCTTTCACCAGAGTGAGGCGCAATTGCATCGATTCATCATCCTCCACGCCCTGCCAGCGGAGAGGCTCCTCAACACGATGGAAAGGCACCTCGTCGAGTGTCACCAGGTGCTTCGTCAAAGCCGTTTGCTGAAACAATGTGCCCAGCCAGCCTCCGTGCGATTCCAGATCAAAGCGGCAGCTTTCCCCCTGGCCTGGAGTGATCTGCGACAGAACGGACAACAATAGCAGTTCCGATTCAGGGCTCATCACCAGCGCACCAATCTCCTGCGCGTCACTCAGTTCATTGAGTTCCGACCCGGTGATTGAGCGAAATTTTTCATCATCTGGAAACTTAACCTGAAGCCTTGCCTCGCCCGGAGTGATCAGCAGGCGAAATTCACATTCCCGGCGCCACGGTTTCACATTGACCGCTTCATCCTGCATCAGACGCCGGATCCTCTCACGCCAAACCGGCACAGTGCTCTCCTGCCGCCATTCACGCAGCCTGTCACGCACAGCATCCAGCTCCACAAGGCCGCGCAGGAAAGACGGGATCGTCAGCGATCTTTCCGCCAGAGCTAGGGCCACGTAATCCCAAAACTCGCGCAAGGTCACCGGCGGTTCCGGCCATAGCGGCAGAGGCTCGACGCTTTGGATGCTCCACTTTGGATGCAACCGCACCATGTCCTGGTCATAGATCTGCCCGCTCTGCTTGACCCGCTCAAAACGCTTGTCCAGCTTGCTCAGATAAGCCTCCTCATCCGCTGTGAGCTGACGCGCCAGTCTTCGTTCCACGACCACCTGAAAGGCTTCCTCAAGCACCTCCTCCTTCATCGCTGCCGGCTCGCGCGCCGCACGCCGCTGAACCGAGACGAGAACCGCGCACAGGCTGAGTTGATGCAGCGTGGCATCTTCCGTGTCTGTGTCGCCACGCCACTGCCCTTCCTCCAGAGCCCACCTTGTGTTCACTTTCACGTCATCCAGACGAACCTCGGCCAGAACTTCGTCCTCGACGATATCAAGACCACGAACTGAATCGTCATCCACAAGCCGTTCAGCCTCCTGGCGGATCAGAGGTTTAAATGCAGCGAGAAGACTTGGCAGGTGGGTGAGAAGATCAGTCATGAGACATTACCCACACACAAAAGACTGCATGAGGGGAACTGGACGGCTTAGCACAATCCTTCCTTCCCGCCACCATTGTCTTGGAAATTAACCGCCTATTTCGGCGCGGCGGATGCCTGAATGTGATCCTGCATCATCCGCAGCCCCACTTCCCCGCACAAACCGACAAAAGTGCGCGCGGGCAGACTGAGAGCTCCTCCCTTGAGGGTCGAGACCACCCATCGGCGCTTCAATCTGCCTCTGGGCAACGCCACGGCGACGAGTTGACCTGCCTCGATCTCCTGACGAGCGATCCACCGGGCTGCAATCGCCACGCCGAGCCCCAGCTTGGCCAGTTCCTTGGTTGCCTCCAGACTGCCAAGTTCGATAAAAGAACCAAGTCTCACTCCCTGCTTCAGAAAAAATTCCTGGATGAGCGTGAAATTTAAACTGTTCCGGCTGGCCACGATGAATGTCTCACTCGCTGCATCCTTCAGCTTGGGCTGGATTGATGCCCATGGATGCAAAGGAGACACCAAAAACTCCAATTCATCTTCAAAGATCGGGTGGCATTCCAAACGGGTGGCATCCGGCGGTCTGAGGCTTACAGCCAGATCCAGCTCGCCCTTCATCAACCGCTCAATCGTGTCGGGGGTCTCCCCGCAGACCACCTTGATCTCATAGAGGGGAAAGGACTCCTTAAACTCGCGAAATACCGTGGGCAAAATTGACTGGGCCGCTGCGGTCGTACAACCGATACGCAATTTCCCCCGCGGCGAGTGATCCAGGGCACCCATCGCAGCCCTGGCCTGACCCATCACTTGCAGGATCATCTCGGCATGCGGAAGCAACTCCCTGCCCGCATGTGTCAGGTGAATCGATTTCCCCTGCCTGTGAAAGAGGGAAACGCCAAGATCAGCCTCCAAGGCTTTGATGCCATGGCTGATGGCACTCTGAGTCAGATGCAGATCGCGCCCGGTCTGGGTGAAACTTCCGTTGCGGGCCAGTGAGACAAAGGCGCGAAGCTGGCGGGTATCAATGGCGTGGTCCATGAATGCTATTCATACATCAAGTGAAAAACATTGCGCGCCATTTCTGAACGACTTTGGCCTGATGGCACTGCTGATGCTCATGTCCTGAGCTGTCATGACAAAGACAGCTCCCACTTCCAAGCCCGCCCTCAACGGCGTCATTCAGCCTGTGCGCATCGGATTCATCCCTCTTGCGGATTGTGCTCCGCTGCTCGTCGCAAAGGAGCAGGAGTTGTTTCGCAAACATGGCGTCAAAGTCGAACTCAGTTGTGAAGTTGGATGGGCCACCATCCGGGAGAAACTGCTCTATGGACAAATAGACGCCGCCCACGCCATCGCCGGGTTGGCGCTGGCCATGCGCCTGGGCCTGAGCTCTCCGCCTTCCCGCGTGGTGGCACCATTCGTCTTCAATCTGCACGGCAACGCCATCACACTCAGCCGTGACCTTTGGAATCGTGGTGTTCGGGATGCCACCACCCTGAAAAAGCTCATCCGCAGTACCAGTTCAAAGCAATTCAACTTTGGCATGGTGTCACGCTATGCCTCACACAATTTCATGATCCGGCGGTGGCTGATGAGCGGCGGCATCGACCCCGATCAAGATGTCCGCCTCGTCGTTCTGCCGCCCACGCAAATGGCCGCCAATCTCGCCGCCGGCCTTATCGACGGTTACTGCGTCGGTGAACCGTGGAACTCCGTCGCCGTCGAGAGAGGGATTGGCTGGGTCGTCGCCACCAGTGAGCAACTCGCACAGGATCATCCGGAAAAAGTCCTCCTCATGAACGAGAGCTTCATTGAGCGGCACACTGATCAGGCGAGGGCGATAACCGCCGCTCTTCGTGAAGCCTGTGCTTTTTGCGATGTCAGAGACAACCGCGTCGAAGTCACACGCGTGCTGGCCAGAAGCGGCTACTTCACAGGAGAAGAGAACATCCTCAGGCAATCGCTCATCGGCCCCTTTGATCTGGGCACAGGAAAGAGTGCAGATGCCACGAACTTTCATATTTTCCACCGCCGCAATGCCAATGAACCCACCAGCGAAAGCGGACGCTGGCTTCTGAGCGAGTTCATCACACACGGCCTGCTTTCGCCCACACAGCGCGCTGAAGCCACTGAAGCTCTGCACGAATGCTGGACCTCCAGCGCCCTCATTTCCCCTGAAACAGCCGCCGCCAAGAAACCCAGTAAATCCAACAAACGCGCCACACCAGTCATCGCATGAAAACACTTGAAAAAAACATCCTCTCACGCCGCACCCTGATCCAGCGCTCCACAGCTGCTGGCCTCGGTGCACTTCTTTCCGGCCTTCCAAAAGGCTGGGTCGGCTCCGCCTACGCAGACGACTCTCCTGAAACAGCCGATATCAAGCTCGGTATCATCGCGCTCACCGACTGCTCCAGCATCATCCTGGCACACGAAAAAGGCCTCTTCAAAAAATTCGGCATCAATTCGACGGTCAGCAAAGGGGCAAGCTGGGCCGCAATTCGAGACTCGCTCACCAACGGCGACATTCAGGCCACGCACATGCTCCTGGGCATGCCGATTGCCAGCACGATGGGGCTCGGCGGCGCTCCAAAGAAGCCGATGATCGCACCTTTCATTTTAAACCGGAACGGGCAGGCCATCACGCTCGCCAACTCACTCAAAGGCAAGGTCGCCGCTGATCCGAAAGCGCTGAAACCCTACGTCGATGAAGCCAAGGCCAAAGGCACACCCATGACTTTTGCCATGACGTTCCCGCCAGGAACGCATGCGATGTGGATGCGCTATTACCTGGCCGCAGGCGGCATCAATCCCGGCAATGCGGCCGGTGCGGATGCCGACGTCTCCCTCATCACCGTCCCGCCTCCGCAGATGGTGGCTAACATGAAGGTTGGTAAAATGGACGGTTTCTGTGTCGGCGAACCATGGAACGCCAAGGCCATCGGTGAAGAGATCGGCTTCACCTCCATCGCCACTCAGGGCATCTGGAAAGACCATCCCGAAAAAGTCTGCGCCTTCACCGAAGAGTTCGCAGCCAAGAACCCAAAGACCGTCAAAGCTGTGATGAAGGCTCTGCATGAGGCCGGCGTCTGGCTCGATCAAATGGAAAACCGGGAAGAACAGGCACGGATCGTCAGCGCCGCCACCTACATCAACTGCCCGCCGGAAACCATTCTCGGGCGTCTCATGGGCAAGTATGACATGGGCGACGGGCGCAGGATCAAAGACCCCGATTACATGATCTTCAGCGACCGCAACTGCCAACGGTGTCCAAAGCTGTGCTCGAAAAACCAGGACGGCGCGGCCGCCTGTCGTGCATGCGCTGCGTATGACGGGTCGGCCAACTG
>CANJVS010000136.1 GCA_947477755.1 Verrucomicrobiaceae bacterium
CAGTCCTATGAGAGCGGCAGCGTGAGCTATCTCGAACTCCTCGATGCCGAGCGCACCCGCCTCCAGATCGAGCGCCAAAGCGCCCAGGTCGCCGCCCAGCGCCACATCGCCACCGTGCGCCTGATCAAGGCACTCGGCGGCGGCTGGTAGGCTCCGCGCTGAATGCCTTGTCCTGCATTCCCCTGCCCACCATTCCCCTGCCCATGGATTTTCATTTTCGGCTCCGCCTGGAAACCTGGCTGAGAGTTTCTTGTTGAGTCTGAAGCGAAACATTCAAGCCAGAATCCATCCGCCGCTGCCCGCCGCACATTGCATTGGACGGCCTGCTGAATGTGATTCAGACTTCCGCCGTTCAGGGGCTATAGCTCAGTTGGTAGAGCGTCTCGTTCGCAATGAGAAGGTCAGGGGTTCGAATCCCCTTAGCTCCACCACCTTGACCCGGTAAGGCAACTTGGGCCTCCGAACAGTCAGCCCGCCGATCACCGGCAACTCAAAGCGCGATTGCAGGCCGATGAATCACCCAGCCCTAAACCATGTTCTCTCAACTCCGGCTTCAAGCTCAAGGCGCATGCAACCCCATCCTCCGAACGCGCCGATGGCGCAGCCTACCCGCCAAGCATTGGTGATCGGCGTTGCTTAGTCTGACTGGGCGGAGCGCGGACTTCAGTCCGCAGCAGTCATCGGCGGGGCGCAGGACTTTTCATGAAAAGAACCCTGCGCAATCGGGCCACAACCCGCTTCTCATGCGCCTTCTTGAGCTCGTGCTCCCAAAGGCGCAGCACCTTCCATCCAAGTTTGCTAAGTATTCGGTTAACCAAAAGGTCACGCGTTTTGTTTGCCTCGAACTTCTTTCGCCAGAATTCTCCGTTCTGCTTCGGCCATGTCGCGTGCTGCGGGCAACCATGCCAGAAGCACCCGTCCACAAACACCACCACCCGTTCCCGCCGGAAGACAAAATCAGGCCGCACCTTTCCCTGCGAACCGAGAACCGCAAATTCTGAACAACAACTTACTCAAGCAGTTGCCACAGGCCTTTCGGGGAAGTCTATACCGGGGGCGAGCTTCGTCACGAGTGACAGTGCATCGCGGTAGGTGATGAAGTCGGCGATGTGCTCACACTGGCCCTCTGCGGTGATGCCGCAGAGGGCGAGTCTGGGCAGCTCATAGTCCTCGTCCCACGGGTCGTCTCCGCGGATGAAGGGAACGACTTCTGCCTCGATGCGATGGATGCGCACGGTCTGAATGCCGAACTCGGCAAAGCCAGAGCCGGTAACGGTATTCCGCGCGCGGACTTCCAACGGGATGACGAGCACGTCCCCGTAATACAACGGCAACTGCAACTGCTCCGCGATGCGAAGGCAGTCCATCTCATCAAAGCCCGCGAGCGACCAAATGTCCGCCACCTCCACGCAGGCATCACCGAAACGATCTTCTATGTAGTAAGGCCAGACTTCCCCGAGGTGATCAAAGGCCACATGCGCCGTGGCCCACGTCTCAAACAGAGTCGCTACACGCATGACCTCCCGCAGGAAGCCATCCATTCCACTGTAAACATCACTCAAAGAAAGGCCTGAAGCGCGAGATTGCTCCATTGCAGCATCTCGGAGCGAGACCGCACAGCAGAAGATGGCAGCAGGATCATTGGTATAATTTCCACTCATGGCTTCCCTACAACGCGGAGGGCTGTTAGTTTCCTGGCATGGCAACACGGAAAAACTGGACGCGCGATGAGTTACTGATCGCACTCAACATCTATCACAAGCTTACCTTTGGTCAGTTGCATGCGCGGCAACCTGTGATCGTGAGCATTGCGGAGAAAATGGGCCGTGGGGCCAATAGTCTGGCAATGAAGTTGTCTAACTTAGCATCTCTTGATCCAGTTTTAAAGCTGCGGGGGATTAAAGGAATGTCTGGAGCTAGCGCTCTGGACCGGACGGTCTGGACTGAGTTTCACAGTGACCTTAATGAGACCGTGCCGGCCAGTGAAGAAGCCCTGAGACAATTGTTTGCTGCTGGTGAGACCACCGTGATCGAAGTGCTCCCGAAAGAAGGTGTGAAGGTGAGGAAAAGCCCACCTCATGGTCCGACAGAATTCCTGACATCTGTGAAGCAACGCCGGGGACAGGAGTTCTTCCGGGATGCCGTGCTCAACAACTTTGGCGGACGGTGCGGGGTCACGCAGCTTGGTCTGCGGGAACTCTTGGTGGCCTCGCACATCCTACCGTGGGGGACACATGAAAAAGAACGTCTCAATGTTAGAAACGGTCTAGCGCTCTCGAGCCTGCATGACGCTGCCTTTGATCGTGGCCTGATCGCTTTTGATGAAAACTTGAAGCTCCTTCTCTCCAAACGACTGAAACACGAACTGCCCCATCGCGCTGTTGCCGAGAGCTTCGCCGCTTACGCCGGGCAATGCTTGATTTTGCCAGATGATGCCGCTTTACCCGATCTCGCATTTCTATCTGAGCATCGGGCAAAGAAATTCAGTAAATCATAGCCGTACGCCTCGTTGAATAAGACGGTTGAGTTTGTGAGGAGGTCTGGCTGGATGTTTGTAGAGACAGCCGCTGAAGGAGTGCAGCGGATCCTCGCTGATGCCACACAAGAAAGGATCGTGGAAGCTGTGCTCTGAAGCCCTGACAAGCGCTCCGCCTCTTTACCCGTCAATTGCATGATCCAAGTTTATTCAATCCTATCAAAGACTGACGCGGTTGCCTTTTACCAGCTCCGCCTGGGCCACCGTGCAGAGCGGTGCCAGCCACTGACGAGCTCAGCTTCTGCGGCATTATATGGCAAATTGCACTGAGAGCTGAGCATGAAGGGTGGATCAGAGTGAGCCGGGCTCGGGCCTGTGGAGATGGTAGCGGGCGCCTTTGAGCTGGCCGATGCGGTTGAGGGCGGCTTTGTCCACGAGGTCTTGGAGATCACGGGTGGCGCGTGCGATGCGGCCAGGCAATTGCCAGTTCTAATGCATGAGTTAAAACAAGTGACGGTTATGCATCATGATTCGACCATTTTAGAGCAATATAGCATGAGGCTAATGATCATGAGCCTAAGCGACGGACTGGTGAAGGAGGGGTGTAGGGTGCGAGGTGCAAGCCTTTGAATCCCATGAGCTCCATCAGGGACCGGCTATGAGTGGGCGCGGAGTCTCGTCACTTGCCAAGCCAGTGCAGAATCCAGGCTGGCGGGGCTGGGTTCATGCCGGTGCCGAAGTAGAAGGCGCAGAGATGAAAGAACAGCGGGGCGGCGAAGCACAGGGAGTCGATGCGATCCATGAATCCGCCGTGACCGGCGATGGAGGCACCCCAGTCTTTGGCGCCGAGATCACGCTTGATGGCCGACATGACCAGACCGCCAAAGAAACCCGCTGAACAGATGAGCAGCGCCATGAGCGCGGCCTGCCATGGGGCAAAGGGCGTGGCCCACCACAGGCAGGTGCTGATGGCGACCGTGGTGGCGATGCCGCCGACCGTCCCTTCCACCGTCTTGCTGGGACTGACGTGCGGGGCGATGTGGCGCCGCCCGCAGGTCTTGCCCCAGACATACTGCATGACATCGCTGAGCTGCACGGTGAGCACGAAGAAGAACAGCAGCTTGGCATTCTGCCCCTCGTAACCTTTCAGCGGCAGGGCCAGCAGCATGGGCATGTGGCTGACGGCATAAACACAAACCAGCAGCGCCCACTGGATGCGCGCCGTGCCGGCCAGGAAGCCCTTTGTTTCACCCGTGAGCACGCGGCGGAAAGGAATGAAGGCAAAGGCGTAGACCGGAATGAAAATCGTGAAGAGTCCATACCAGCGGATGCCTACCAAAAAGTAATGCAACGGCAGGATGACAAAAAAGGCCCAGAACAGCACCTCGTGGTCCGCGCGCTCGGTCTTGTTCAGCGTGATGAACTCGCGCATGGCCAGAAAGGAGATGAAGGCAAAAAGCACGGTGGTGAAAACCGGACCAAGAAGCAGCGTGGCGCAGAAGACGCCCGACATGACCCACCACGACCGGGTGCGCGCATTGAGATTGGCGACGGTTTTCTGCGCAGCTTCACTCTTCACCGTCCGCGCCAGCACGGCACCAGCGATGGAAGCCAGCACGAGAATGCCGATGACGACACTGATGAGGAGTTTGGTATCGTGATCCATGGAGAGGGGAAAAGCAGAAAACAGAAAGGGGATGGTTAAGCCGGGTGCTGAAGATTGAACGGGCGCTTTTCAGTTTAGGATTTCAGTGACTTAACAAAGCGGCGCGGGCGCGCTCCAGAAAGGCTGGTTTGGTCTCGGTTTCGCTGAAATGGATGGGCTCGCGGAAATGGGCCTGGGCGATGATCGGGACGGGAACGAGCGCGCCCTTCGGCAGGATGCGCCCGAGGTTGTCGAGGTAGATGGGCACGAGCGGAAGCTGCGGAAAACGCCGGGCAAGGTGGTAAAGGCCGGACTTGAACACGCCGACCTGGCCATCCCCCCGGCGCGTGCCTTCAGGAAAGATGAGGATGGAACGCCCGCTCTCCAGGCAGGCGGCGAGCCGGTCCAGCGGATTGTTTTCCCGGGTGATTCCCTCACGCGGAATGAGCACGGCCCGAAAGACCCGGGCCGCCAGCCAGCGCCGCATGGACGAGGCCGTCCAGTAATCCTCCGCCGCAGCTGGCGAGGTCTGAAGCCGCGTCGGCAGTGGCAGGGCGGACCAGATGACGAGGAAATCGAGATGGCTCGTGTGATTGGCAAAATAGATCGCCGGTCCATCCCCATGAGGTGCGACAGGCACCCGCCGGACACCTGTGAAAAGACGCGTAGCAGCAGCAATGGCACGACTGGCAATCATGACCGTGAGAATGGCTGGTTGAGGCGAGCGCAGGCAAGCCATTTTTTGAATGAGGGGAAATCGGATTCACCACAAGTGGTTTTCGTGCTTGCCACCTTTCCCGCCGACCTGATAATGCGCGCCCCGAAATCAAGCTCATGAGCACCCCGACGAATCACGAAACTTCCTTTGAACAGGCCATGGAGCGCCTGGAGGAAATCGTGTCCGCGATGGAGTCTGACCGCATGCCTCTGGACGAGATGGTCACGAGCTATGAAGAGGGCATGACACTCCTGCAAATCTGCCGCCAGCGCATCGAGCATGCACGCCAGCGCATCGAGACCATCGGACTCACGGCAGACGGCAAGGCAGAACTGACCGCCTTTGATCCGGCCAAGGCCGCCGAGCCTGCCGAGGATAAAACCAAGACTCCCGCACGCCGCCGCCCGGCTCCAGCCAAAACCGAAGCTGAAGAGATCAGCGACGATATCCGACTTTTTTGACCCTCGTGGAAACCATCCTGCCCGCCATCACCTGCCCTGCTGACCTGAAAGCCCTGCCGCTGGAGCAACTGCCCGCGCTCGCTGAAAAGATCCGTGCCACCCTGATCGAAACACTCAGCGAGACCGGCGGTCATCTGGGCCCGAACCTCGGCGTCGTCGAACTGACGATCGCCATGCACCGTGTGTTCGACACCCCAAGGGACAAGTTTGTCTTCGACGTGGCGCATCAGGGGTACATCCACAAGATGCTGACCGGCCGCTGGGATAAGATCCACACCATCCGCCAGTATGAAGGGCTCAATGGCTTCCTGCTGCGCAGCGAAAGCGAGCACGACTGCTACGGCGCCGGCCATGCAGGCACGGCCCTGGGAGCAGCACTCGGCATGGCCACAGCGCGTGATTTGAAAGGCACCGGCGACCACGTCGTCTGCGTGTCCGGTGATGCCGCCTTCACCTGTGGCCCCGTGTTTGAGGCGCTCAATAACGTCGCCGCACACACCAAGCGCCTGATCACGGTGCTCAATGACAATGAGTGGAGCATCGACAAAAATGTCGGTGCCATCGCCAAGTATTTTAACAGCATCGCCACCCATCCCGGCTTTGCCAATCTGCATGACAAGGCGGCCAAGTTTGTCGAGTTCATGCTCGGTGACGGCGTCCGCAAGCTGGCGGAGCGGGTGGAAAACAGCGCCAAGGGTCTGCTCCTGCCACAAAGTGAAGGGCCGCACATTCGCAGCACGCTGTTTGAAGAGTTCGGCATCCGCTACTACGGCCCGATCGACGGCCATGATCTGCCCCTGCTGATCCAGACCTTCGAGTTCCTGAAGACGCAGAACGAGCCCGTCATCCTGCACATTCTCACTGAGAAAGGACGCGGCTACAAACCGGCGCTGGAAGATCCGGGCAAGTTCCACGGGCTCGGCAAATACAACATCGAGACCGGTGAAACGCAGGCCACCGACAAGCCGACCTACAGCCAGATCTTTGCGCGCACGGTCACCGACTTTGCCAAGGATGATGAATCCATCGTCGCCATCACCGCCGCCATGCCCGGCGGCACGGGCCTCATGTGCTTCAAGAAGGAAATTCCTGATCGCTACTTCGATGTCGGCATCGCCGAGGAGCACGCCGCGCTCTTTGCCTGCGGCATGGCCGTGCAGGGACTGCGCCCCTTCCTAACCATCTATTCGACCTTCATGCAGCGCGCCATCGACATGATCATTCATGACATGGCCATCCAGCACCTGCCCGTGCGCCTGTGCATGGACCGCGGCGGACTCAGTGGTGACGACGGCCCCACGCATCACGGCCTGTTCGACATCGCCTACCTGCGCGGCATTCCCGGCATCGTCCACATGCAGCCGAAGGATGAAGACGAGTTCGTGGACATGCTCTGGACCATGGCCAACTACGAGAAGGGTCCCATCGCCATCCGTTACCCGCGCGGCAACGGCCCCGGCGTCACACCGAAAACCAATCCCCGGCTGCTGGAGATCGGAAAAGGTGAACTCATCTCCGACGGCACCGACGTGGCCCTCATCGGTCTCGGCGACATGTTCACCACCGCCCAGCAGGCCAAGAAAATGCTGGAAGAGAAAGGCCTCTCCGTGGCTCTCGTCAATCCACGCTGGATCAAGCCACTGGACAACGCGCTCATCGAATCCGTCGCTAAAAAAGTGAAGGTCGTGTGCACGCTGGAGGATCACATCCTCATGAACGGTTTCGGCTGCGCCGTGATCGAGCAGCTCAGCACCGCCGGCATCACCACTCCCGTCGTCCGCGTCGGCTGGCCGGACGCCTTCGTCGAGCACGGCACCCCCGCCATCCTCCGCAAAAAGCACGGCCTCACCGCCGAAGCCACCGTGGAAAAAGTGCTCGCCAAGCTGGGTTGAG
>CANJVS010000137.1 GCA_947477755.1 Verrucomicrobiaceae bacterium
GACGGTGCCCGGAACGGGATTGGTGATGCTCCATGGCTCGCTGTCCGTGCTGGGAACGACGGTGAGGACATCGCCCATCCAGTTGTCCGGACTGCGGATCCAGCTGGCGTAATCATTGGTTAGAATGGCGCGGCCGCGGAGATCATAATCCTGTGAAGCGGACGGTGGCGGGAGTGTGCCTTGAACAAACACTTCCTCGCGGCTGATCCGTGCAGGAGGGGACTGCGGGGTGAGGCGTTTCCCGGTGCGTGGATCGATGCGGGCATGGATCAGCCCTTTTGGCTCGGCAAACCAGGTCAGGGCGTGGCGCTTTTGCAGTTGCAGAAAGATGTCATGCCAGATCGGCGCGGCGCCGGTGACACCGGAGACTTCCTGCATGGGGGTGTTGTCAAAATTTCCAGCCCAGACACCAACGGTGAACTCAGGAGTGTAGCCCAGTGTCCAGTTGTCCCGGTAGGACTGGCTGGTGCCCGTTTTGACGGCTGCGCGGAAGGGCAGGCGCAGTGGCGAGTAACTGCCGAAACTGAGGGCCCGGGCCTGATTGTCGCTGAGAATGTCGGCAATGAGGTAGCATGCGGCGGGATTGAGCAATGGTGTGCCGGGACAGTCTGCGGCCGTGAGTGTCCATGGTTTCCAGACACCAAGGCGGGCAAGCGTGGCATAGGCATTGGTGAGTTCGACGAGGCGGACCGGAGCATTGCCGATGGTCAATCCGAGGCCGTAATGCTCTGCAGGCTCCGTCAGCGTGCTCATGCCAAGGTGCTTCAGTCTAGCTAAAAGCGTGTCAGCGCCACCGATGCTAGTGAGCACCCTGACGGCGGCGATGTTGAGGCTGTTGCCCAGCGCGTCGCGATAGGTCATGGGGCCATAGAGACGGTGGGCGTAGTTTTCAGGCCGGTAGATGCCCGTGGGGGTGGGATACTCGACCGGCAGGTCCGCGACGATGCTTGCCGCGCTGGCTCCGCGTTCGAATGCGAGCTGGTAGGTGAAGGGTTTCATGGCGGAACCGGGTGAGTGTGGTGCCCAGGCGCCGTTGATCTGTCCGCCGTCCCTGGCAAAGAAGTCGCGGGAGCCGGCAAGCGCGAGGATGTGGCCCGAGGCATTCTCAAGCACCACCACCGCCGCCTGCGTGACGTGTCGTTCCTTCAGAACCGCGAGCCGCGCACTGATGATTTTCTCCACCTGCCCCTGCAGTGCGGAATCGATCGTGGTGGGAATGACCCCAGCCGCTGGCGCCGGAGGATGCTGTCCCTGAATCAGGCCAATCGCATGCGGTGCGGCAAATCCACCGGTGAAACGCTGGATGCCGGGTTTTTCTGCCAGGGCCACGCGGAGTTGCTCAGCGCTGATCCAGCCATGCAGGTTCATGGCGTGGAGGATGCGCTGCTGACGCGGGAAAATATTGTCGATCCGGCGAAAGGGATTGAAGCGCGTCGGCGATTGCGGGATGGCCGCGATCAGGGCGCACTCGGCCACGGTTAGATCCTGCAGCGGCTTGTTGAAATAGCCCGAGGCGGCGGAGGTGCAGCCGGTGAGGAGATTGCCATAACTGATGCGGCTGAGATACTCGCTGAGGACACGCTCGCGCGGCCAGGACATACTCAGCCGTCGGGCCTGCAGGGCTTCGATCAACTTCACATCAATCGTGCGTCTGCGCGTCTTTCTGGTGCTGACTTTGATGAGCTGCTGATGAATGGTGGAGGCGCCTGAGACAATGCGGCCGGAACTGGTGTTGTCCCGAACGGCGCGGGCCACGGCCAGCAGATCCACACCGCCATGTGACCAGAAGCGATGGTCCTCTGCGGCGAGTGTGGCCTTGATCAGAGCATCGGGAAGGGATGCAAAGGGGATATTCGGCCCCGCCCGTTCGCCGTCAGCGGTGAGAAGTTGGCGCAGCGGCGTGCCATCGCGGGCCGTGTAGCTCAGGGAGGGCACGCGCGGTTGGAGCAGAGTCTCCGGCAGGGAGACACACCAAGGCAGCACCCACCAGACCAGCGCGGCGCACAGGACCACGGGCAGGGAGGCTAGCAATATCCGGCGCAGGCGTTTCCTCATCAGGCTGATGGTATCGCAGGTTTCTGGCCGTGAAAGTCCGGCGTGGCGTTCATGGTGGCAGGTGGTTATTTTGTTTTGCTTGGAGATGCTGGTCCAGTATCATGCCACGCATGCATTTCCGCTTTCTCTTTTGTCTGGGTTTCATCCTAACCCTGGCCGGCATCGCTCCGGCTCAGGAGTCGGCGGGAAAAATTTCGCCCGATGCGATGACTAAACTTCAGGAGGCTCAGGACCTTCAGCAGCGGCAGCGTTTCGTCGATGCGCTCACCAAACTTGATGAACTGGAGGCGACCGACCCTGGTCTGCCGGACATCTACAACATGCGCGGCTCCATTTATTTGTCGCCTTCGCTGCGTGACTTTGCCAAAGCCGACGAGATGTTTGACAAGGCGGAGGCCCTGCAGCCGAACTCGCTGGCACCGCGCTTCAACAAAGCGGAACTGCTCTTTGTGAAGCATGACTGGGCAGCGGCGGGTGCGGCTTTTCAAAAGTTGCTGGCCGATTTTCCAAAGATCCCCATGCAGGTGCGGCATCTGGTTATTTACAAGCGCCTGGTTTGCGAGGTGAAACAGGACCAGATCCAGGTGGCTGAGAAGACGCTGAAGGACCATTTCACCTTCATGGACGACTCTCCTGCCTACTACTTCAGCCATGCGGCCATGGCTTTTCAAAAGAAGGACGAGGCCGCTGCCAAAGACTGGATGACCCGCGCTGCCGGTATTTTCAAAAAGGAGGAAAACTCCGCCTATATCGACACATTGATGGAGGTGCGTTGGGTTCCAAATATCGGCCTGCCGCAGGCAGAAGACGCCAAGTGACCGTCACACGCGCTTGCTTCGCGCGGGTTGCCTCTGTATGGCGGAAAGATGCTCACCAAGCGCATCATTCCATGTCTCGACGTTAAAGAAGGCCGTGTGGTCAAAGGTACCCAGTTCCTGCAACTGCGGGATGCCGGCGATCCGGTGGAGTGCGCGAAATTATACAATGCCCAGGGCGCTGATGAACTGGTGTTCCTCGATATCACCGCCAGCCATGAAGAGCGCAAGACCATGGCGGAAGTCGTGGCCCGCACGGCTGAGAGCTGCTTCATGCCGCTGACCGTGGGCGGTGGGATCCGCACTGTGGCTGACATGCGTGAGATGCTGATGGCCGGCGCTGACAAGGTGGGCATCAACACGGCGGCGGTGAAGACCCCTGAGGTGATTGACGCGGCCGCAGAGGCCTTTGGCTGCCAGTGTCTCGTGGTGGCGATTGATGCAAAACGCAATGCGCGCGGCTCGTGGACGGTTTACACGCACGGCGGCAGAAATCCCACCGAACTGGACGCCATCGAATGGGCCATCGAAGTCTGTAGGCGCGGGGCGGGGGAGATTCTTCTCACGAGCATGGATGCCGATGGAACGAAGGCGGGCTATGACATCGCTCTGACGCGGGCCGTGAGTGAAGCCGTGACGATTCCGGTGATTGCCAGCGGTGGTGCCGGCAATCTTCAGCACATGGCGGACGTGCTCAGCCAGGGCAAAGCGGATGCGGTTCTGGCCGCCAGCGTCTTCCATTTTGGCGAATACACTGTCGGAGATGTGAAGCGTTTCCTCGACACCCACGGTGTGCCTGTGCGGCTTTGAAACACTGAAGCCGGAGTCGTGGGTGTTTACCGCAGGTAGATGAACTCGTTGGCCATGAACAGGGTCTGGCAATAGAGACTCCAGGAACGGGATTCACGCTCGGCGGAGTTGCTGATATCTGAGGCAAGCGCGGCATCGGTGACGGTAAGGAAATTGCGTGCACGCTGCTTCTCCGCAGGCTCCACACTGCGCCCGTAAGTTTGCTGAAAGGCGAACTCGAGTCGCTGTTCGATGTCGGACAGGCGCAGGAGTTTGGCGGCGAGTGCATCGGCGGCTTGCATCACCAGTACGTCATTCATCATCAGCAGGGCCTGCGGGGAAACCACGGTGCTGTTGCGCAGACCGGTGGACACGCTCGGATCCGGATAATCGAACTGCTGAAAGAGGTCGTAGAGATTGTTGCGAATGATCGGCATGTAGAGCGCACGTCGTGTGCTCACATAGGTCGTGGCGTCCTTTGAGGTGTGATTGAAAACGAACTGCCGGTTGCGCAGCGGCACGGTCTTGCCGCCGATGCGCACATCAAGCTGGCCTGCAACTGCGAGCAGGGCATCACGGATCTCTTCCGCCTGCAAACGGAGGACGGGGAAGTGATTCAGGAGCCTGTTCTCAGGATCTGAGAGTGCAGCGGCGGCACTGGCCGGGTTGGTGCTGCCTTGCTGATACACGGCGCTGGTCATGATGAGGCGGTGCAGGTCCTTGATGCTCCAGCCTTCCCTGGTGAACCAGCGTGCGAGAAAGTCGAGCAGTTCGGGCTGCGTTGGTGCCTGGCCGAGCAGGCCGAAATTGTCCGTGGTGGACACGATGCCCTGACCAAAATGCCAGCTCCAAACACGATTCACAATCACGCGCGATGTTAGCGGGTGTTCAGGACTGGCCAGCCAGCGTGCAAGTTCCAGTCGACCGCTGTGATCTTTGGAGAAACTGGGTTTGTTTGATTTGGCGGTCTGCATCACGACGGGAAAACCGCGTGCGATGGGCTTGCCCAGTGTGAGGTGGCTGCCGCGAATGTGGATCGGCAACTCAGGCAATACTTTTTCGTCATCCGTGACACTCAGCACCGTCGGCAGATCGGGCAGATTCTTTTCGATGCTTTCCTGCTCGTGCATGAGACGGTCCACCGCCGCCATGGTCTCGGGCGTTTTTTTCTTCTTCAGGGCTGCCTGTGCGGCGGCGACTTCTTTCGTCTTGAGTTCCAGCGCGCGCTCGGCGGATTTCACGGCAGCATATTCATCAAGTCCGGCGAGCGGTGTCTCAAAGGCCGTGGAGAGGGCGCCGATGCGATCCACGCTGTAAGCGCGGGTGCTCTTGAAGATGGCGGCCAGCGCGTAGTAGTCATCCTGACGGATGGGATCAAACTTGTGATCGTGGCAGCGCACGCAGCCGAGTGTCATGCCAAGGAAGGCCCGGCCCATCGTTTCGATCTGCTCATCGACGGTGTCCATGACGAGCTTTTCCTTGTCCGGTTCCGCGAGCACTTTGGCCCCGAGATTGAGGAAGGCGGTCGCGGTGGCGTGCTCGCGGCGAGCTTCCAGATCCGCGGCCGGCAGGAGATCCCCAGCGATCTGCTCGGTGAGGAACTGATCGAAGGGTTTGTCGGTGTTGAAGGCTTTCACCACATAGTCGCGATACTTCCAGGCGGTGCCGAGGGCGATGTTTTCATCCAACCCGTTTGAGTCTGCATAACGCGCGACATCCAGCCAGTGGCGGCCCCACTTTTCACCGTAATGGGGAGAGGCAAGCAGGCGTTCGATGAGGGCACGATAGGCTTGATTCAGGCCCTGAGGGGTTGATGCCTCATTCACAAAGGCAGTCACCTCTTCGGGGGTTGGTGGCAGGCCGGTGAGATCAAAGGTGGCCCGGCGGATGAGCGTGTGCGGGTCGGCGGGAGCGGCGAGTTTGAGGTTCTTTTCGGCAAGCTTCGCGATGATGAAGGCATCAATCGGATTGGCAGCGTCAGTCCTGGGTTTTTGCGGCTCAGCGATGGGTCGGAAGGCCCAGTGTTGGCGGCCAGCCTCGATGTCGATGACGCGCGGGCCGTGGGATTTTGAAGCGACGGCTTCACGCGGATCGGGTGCACCCATTTTGACCCAGTCTTCCAGGATCTTTTTTTCTGCGGCAGGTAGGGCACTTTTGGGCGGCATCTGCATGTCGCGGTTTTGATAGCGCACAGCTTCGATGAGCAGGCTCTTGTCGGGATTGCCGGCGATCAGTGCAGGCCCGTTGTCTCCGCCGGTCAGGAGAGAATCGCGAGCATCCACAGCCAGACCGCCTTTCATTTTGCCGGACTCCGCCGAGTGGCACTCGTAGCAGCGCTCGACCAGAACCGGGCGGACCTTCTTCTCGAAGAACTCGAGTTGAGCCGCATTCGGGGCCGTGGCAGCCAGGCATGGGAGCCCCAGCGTGCCCATGATGGCAGCCTGACAGAGCATGATTTTAGGTCGCAGAATGATCACTCCTAAAACTACGGGCGCGCCCCGCACTTTCTTGCGTGGCGGCTGGGCGGGCTTGCGGCTGCCCGAACCCTAGATCGGATTCAATCAAAGTATGACCATGTTCGTGTGGCACTGGTGAACTCGTAGCCATCCAACATGCCGCTCGGGTCCCAGTATTCGAACCTGAACTCCTGAGCGGTGATAGTGCAGGACTGCAATTCCCGAAGCCATTTTGGCGGAGAGCCAAGTGCATCCATCGGGAAGGTTGATGGGAACTGTCCGGTTTTGGCATGATACTCATCCAGGATGGCAACGGCCCGCGAGACGTAGCCTCGTGTCTGATCTACCCGCCACGCGTGCAGCCCGAGACCGGCCAGACCAGAGAGCAGCACGCTGAAAGCCAGGATGCCAGCGGTTTTCCAAAATGTGGAACACCAAGGTTTCCACCCCTGCCGCCATGCGGCGAACACAGTCCAGAGACCCATCGCGAGAGTAGCAGGGACAATGAGGTAGAGCATCAAAACCATGAGGAACAGCAGATGGATAAAACTCCCCTCGAGCACGAGGGCCACACCAAGTGCGATGGATGTCGAGATTAGGGTGAATTTTCTCACGGTGACAGTTTTCGAATAGACCAACAAAAGGTTTGCTAAACGGATGGCGGCATTGGTCAGCATGACCACGATTCATTGCCTGTTAACTGGTCAACATCGTGTCATGGTCTCCGAATATGTTGGATGCTGACAGCAAGGGACACGAAAGCGGCCGTCGCGACAAGTGCTCGCTGCCAGCGATCGGTGAAATCTTCACGTATCCCCATCAAAATGCCAAAAACCATGATCCCAACCGCCAGGCATGCACGCCGTTGTGCCGTTGACCGTGAATGGGAAATGGTAGCGGGGCGGTTCATCCTAAAAGCGTGAATGGGAAAGATGACAGATTGCCGTGAAGGCGCATAGAATGGGCTGATGGTGCGTAAAAACATCCCCGTGGAAGCTCACTCAATAGGTGAGGCAGCAGTCACCCCATCTGGGCCCGTTGACCGCTGGCCTTTGGA
>CANJVS010000138.1 GCA_947477755.1 Verrucomicrobiaceae bacterium
GGTCCCTACAAAGAACTGAAGCAGTACAAAGCCCAGGACTGGAACCGGATCGAAGTCACCGTGAAAGACGGCATCGCCCACTGCACCTGCAATGGTGAGGTGCTGGAAGCAGCCCTGAAACTGCCTGAAACTGGCCCCATCGGACTTGAGGGAGATCGCGGCCAGATGGAGTATCGCCACATCCAACTCAAGGAACTGCCTTGATCACTTTTGCCACCCACTCACGCAGTTTCTGCCGTTCCGGCATGTCCCGGAGCACCCAGGCGCTGCTGTGATTGGGAAATGGCATGGGAACAAAAGTCCAGTTTCCTTTCACACCAGTGCTTTGCAGCCATTTCTCGGTGGCTGAAGTGCTGACCTCATGACTGATCCACTGCGGGCGGTTGCCGAGGCGCTTCAGTCGCACCAGCGCCGCCGCCTGACTGGCCCCCTCATAAGGCCAGCGGGCGCTTACACCATCGTAATGACTGTGACACACAAAACCGCACCAAAGCGCTGCAATGTCGTCATCATGCAAACCGATGAAATTGCAGCCAATGCTGCCGCGTGAAAAACCGCAAAGCATGACCCGCTGCGGATCGCCACCGTAACGCGCACAAATGTCCAGCACGGTCTCACGGGTGTAGCGCTTCGATTCTTCGATGTCGCCCCACCATTTGGGTGCGTTTTGTGTGATTCCGTTTTTTGACTCCACAAATGGCAGACTGGCCCAAATCATGCCCTTGCCCGCGCTGATGCCATAACCCAGCACACAGCCTTCGACACTGCCATCGCAGGTATCGCCTCGCGCATCCGCATAGTAACCATTGCCCGCATACTCGATGAGCACCGGATACTTTGGTCCAGGTCTCCAGTCGGCGGGCAGAGTCAGCAAATGATGCACTTCCGTGCATTCCCAGCCTGAGGTCGTTTGCGGAACCCGCCGGCCTGGCGCTGGTGCCCCCTGCGTGACAGCGGGAACGGTCACATCCGGCGGGATGCTCTTCCAATCAACGCTCTGCGCGCCGGCCTGAACCAGCACTGCGAGCAAAGCGATCGAACCTGTTTTCATGCATTCACCTCGACCACGATCGACCCCTGATGCGCGGATAGCAGGCAGGCATCCAGCACGCGCTGCGTGAGGAGGCTGATCTGCGGCCAGTGCGGGTCCAATTGACCCGTGATCACCAGTTGCGAAAAAGTCTGAAATAGACCGGACTCCTGAGAGCCCGGAGCATTGCTGCTGGGCTCTTCCAGCGCCTCGACCTGGCGGCCTTCGCGCATGTCTGCCCGGCAGCCGTCGAGAATGAATTCGGAGCGCGTGAGGCTGAATTTCGTCTGCGCTCCGGAGAAGGGCAGGACAAAGTCGGAGACCTGCAGCAAACCCTTGTCTCCACTGACCATGGCCCACTGGGCATTGGTGGTGGTAAACGAGCAGTAGAACGAGGCTGAGGCACCACAGGCAAAGCTGAGCGTGCCGGAAAACTCCAGCGGAACGGCAGGCGCATCAGGCGTCTGCCTGACCTCGGCATGAATGCGTCCGGTGACATGCACCGGCGTGGCAAAGTTCATGGCCCATAGCGTGAAGCGGAGGCAGTACCAGCCCAGATCGCCCAGACAGCCAAGCGGTTCAAGGCTGCCATGGGCGCGAATGTTGGTGCGCTGAAATTCCGCATCGCTCATGAAACTGAACTGCGAGGCCATGTGCCGGACATGACCAACATCGTTATCAACGACCTCACGCAACCGCTTCAAGCGCCGGCCATGCATGAACATCACGCCATCCATGAACTGCACCCGATGCTTTTCACATGCCGCGATCATCTCCGCGACATCCGCCGCATCACATCCCACCGGCTTTTCGGCGAGCACATGCTTGCCGGCTTTGGCGGCGCGGATCACCCACTCCTTCCTCAGCCCGGTGGGCAGCGGAATATAGACCGCATCAATGTCCGGACGCTCCAGCAGGGCCTCGTAACTGCCCACCGCCTCAGGTATCACTAAATGTGGCGCACTGGCCTGGCATTCATCGATAAAAGCCTGCGCCCTTGCGACATCGCGGCTGGCAACGGCCACGAGCGTGGCATTGCCGGCATCACGGATGGCCTGCCAGTTTTTCCGGGCAATGAAAGCGGCACCCAGGATGCCCCAGCGACAGGTTGGATGGGTCATATCATCGAATGGTTACCGGCAGTGCCTTCTGCAGCGCGGCAAGGATACGCGCGTGAGCGGCATCCACTTCCGCAGTTTCCAGCGTCTTGTCTGAGGCCCGGTAAGTGAGCGTCCAGGCGCTGGACTTGCGATCCTTCGGCAGCCTGGCGCCGGTCGGGTCGGTGAAGATGTCGAAGAGCTCCGATTTCATGAGCAGCGGCTCTTTGATGCCGCTGAAGAAGGCGCTGACCTTCGCATTCGACACATCCGCTGGCAGCTCAAAGGCGACATCGCGCGTCATGGCGGGGAAACGCGGAAGGTCGGTGAATTTGGCGGGGCCGGCGCTGCCCTGACGCAGGGCACTGAGGAGCAGTTCGACGACATAAACCGGATGCCGAGCGTCGATTTGACGCGCACGCGCCGGATGCAGCTGGGCGATCCAGCCAAGCACACGATTGCCGCTCTTCAGCTCGCTGTGCAGGAGGAAAGCGCCGCCGTCTTTGAGCGATTTGATTTCCAGCGCGCTCACACCGGGCAGCGACTCAACCACGCCGCGCAGATCATAGACATCGGCAGCCTTGGTATCCCGGCCATGCCAGGATGAGGGTGAAACCGGACCGCTGAGCAAAATGGCGAGGCGCTCTTCTTCACGCACCTGACCGTTAGGCAGCTTCAAGAACACACGGCCCACCTCAAACAAACGCAACCTCGACGCCCCCTGACGGATGTTCAGCGCCGCGCTGGCGAGCAGGCCGGGCACGATGCTTGGGCGCAGAGTGGTGTGATCTTCACTCAACGGATTTTTCAAAGCTGCGGCACCACCAAAACCGAGCGGGTTGCCAAGAGCATCATCAATCTGCGGCGTGGAAACCAAACGCAGCGTCTGGGCCTCATGATAGCCGCGATTCGCAAGCGTCTGACGGAGCTGCATGGCATGGTCGTAATGACGATCCGTGGCATCGCCCTGGGAGAAGCTGGCGGTGAACTTCGACGGCACGCGGTCCAGGCCGACCACGCGGGCGATTTCTTCCACAAGATCAACACTGCGCTGCAGATCGAGACGGTAGCTCGGGATGGCCCAGCGGCTCTTTTCCCTGGTGGCGGCTTTCTTGATCAAGCCCAGTTTTTCAAGGATGCCATGCGCCTCATCGGCAGGAAGATCAGGCATGCCTAACAGACGATGCGTTCGGATTTCATCCAGCTCCACCTCACCGACAAGCGATGGCGCCTCGCCTGCTATGCGCAGTGTCTCCCCTGCCTCGCCACCGGCGATGGTCAGGATGAGCTTCACGGCCAGATCAGAACCGCCCTGCACCTGCAGCGGGTCAATGCCGCGCTCGAAGCGGTAGCTGGAGTCGGAATGCAGTCCAAGGCGGCGCGATGTGCGGCGCACGCCGGAGGGCGTGAAGTAGGCACTCTCCAAAAGGATGCTGGTGGTGCCCTCAACCACACCGGTTGCCTCACCACCCATGACGCCAGCGATGGCAAGCGCACGCTGCGAGTCGGCGATGACGAGGTCCTCGCCAAGCAGGCTGTATTCCAGACCATCGAGCGCCAGCAGCTTCTCACCTTCAGCCGCACGACGGACGACGATGCCGCCACTGAGCTTGTCGAGATCAAAGGCGTGCAGGGACTGGCCCATCTCCATCATCACATAGTTCGTGATGTCCACGATGTTGTTGATTGGGCGCAGTCCGATGCTTTCCAGCCGTGCCTTCAGCCATGCCGGGCTCGGTCCGACCTTCACGCCCTTGATGATGCGGGCAGTGTAATAAGGGCAGCCATCAGTGGCCTCGATCGTGATTTCGTCCGCCCTGGCGGCATGCGTCTTCGAGCTGGTTTTGACGTGGTCGCGCTCGCCCTTCAAAGGCAGGCCCGTCAGTGCGGCAAGCTCGCGGGCCAGGCCCAGATGGCTGAGCAGATCAGAGCGGTTCGGCGTGATCTCCAGGTCAAAAAGCGTGTCCGAGGCAACGATCTCCTTGATCGGTTTTCCCGCAGGCAGATCAGCTTCCAGAATCCAGAGACCACCGGTGTCTTCACCGATGCCGAGTTCCTTGCCACTGCACATCATGCCGTTTGAATCGACACCGCGCAGCTTGCCTTCTTTGATCTCAAAACCGCCGGGCAGCACAGCCCCCGGAAGCGCGAGAGGCACTTTGTCGCCCGCCTTGAAATTTTTTGCACCACACACAATCTGGCGCAGTGAACCCGAGCCGTCATCCACCTGACAAACGCTGAGTTTGTCCGCATTGGGATGCTGCTCAAAGGACTGAATCTGAGCGACGACCACTTTGTCGGAAGACACGCCTTTTTCCTCGATGCCTTCGACTTCGATACCGGCGAAAGTGAGAAGGTCCGAGAGTTGCGCGGTGGTGTAGGCGCTGAGATCGAGATGGGTTTGGAGCCAGTTGAGGGAGACTTGCATGAGAGTGGGCGGACTTGCTGGGCTGTTTTTACAGGATTAACAGGAGGACAGGATTGACAGATTTTTTGTTTTTCCTTTTTGATTAATGAAGGTCGATGGGGGTGACCTCAGCTGCGGCTCTGGGGCGATACAGACGATACTTGTGCTTAACCTGGAGACCGGGTGAGCCGAAGTTGATGAGGAGACCGTCATCAATGTTTGTGGCCGTGAGGTAGTTCACGGTTTGCGCTTCATGAGCTTTTAGGGTGGCCTCGCAGGACTTGAGTTCGATGAGAAGACGTTTGTCGATCACGAGGACGATCATGTCTGCTTCGAACCTGCCGACCAGCTTACCTTTGTAAAAAACATCAAGGGGAACCCTGGACTCGAAGTTGATGCCTGCTGCCGCTAATTCAACTTCCAGACAACGATGATAAACGGACTCATTGAACCCAGGCCCCATCGTCCGATGGATTTCCATAGCCATCCCAATGATGGCTTTGGTGAGTTCCTGCATTGTCATAAGTCCAAAAGTAAAATCCTGTGAATCCTGTGAATCCTGCCAATCGTGTTAATCCTGTCAAATCAGGTGCCTCAGCCCTCAAAACTGCTGAAGGAACCGCACGTCGTTTTCAATGAGATGACGGATGTCCGAGATGCCATGCAGGGTCATGGCGAGGCGGTCCAGTCCCATGCCGAAAGCGAAGCCGGTGACTTTGTCCGGATCGAAGAGGGAGTCGCCGCGCTTCCGGCTGATCTCGGCAAACACCGCCGGATCGACCATGCCGCAACCGGCGATCTCCATCCAGCGGGCTTCCTTGCCCTTGGCTTCAATCTTCACATCAATCTCGAAGCTGGGCTCGGTGAAAGGGAAGAAGTGCGGGCGGAAGCGCACTGCAGTGTTCGGACCAAAAACTTCGCGGAAGAAGAACTCCAGCGTTCCCTTCAGATCGGCGAGGCTGACATCAGCATCCACATAGAGAGCCTCAATCTGGTTGAAAACGCTCAGGTGCGTGGCGTCGATTTCATCGCGACGATAAGCCGCGCCGGGAGCGATGACGCGGACAGGCAGCGCTTTCGCACTCTCCATGGTGCGGATCTGAACGGATGAGGTGTGTGTGCGCAGCAGTTTGCCATCAGGCATGTAAAAGGTGTCGCTCTCATTGCGGGCGGGGTGGTCGGCAGGCGTGTTGAGCGCATCAAAGCAATGCCACTCCGTCTCGATCTCAGGTCCTTCAGCCAGGGTGAACCCCATGCGCCGCAGGGTGCGCACCGCCAGGTCACGGATTTGGGTGAGCGGGTGCAGTGAGCCGATCCCCTGCCCCGGGCGACCGGGAAGTGTGATGTCGATACCCGCCACTGCGGAGGCATCCTTCGCGGCCTGCATGGCCTCCTGACGAGTGGCAAGTCCACCCGTGATGGCGTCTCGCACTTCATTGAGTTTGGCACCGACTTCCTTTTTCAGATCCACGGGTACGTCACGCATTCCGGCGCTGAGGGCGGTTAGCTTGCCCTTTTTACCGAGGTAATCGATGCGGAAAGCCTCCAGAGCAGCTTCATCAGACAGCGTTTCGAGTGCGGCGAGCGCCTCGGTTTTCAGAGAGTCGAGTTGGGAGAGCATGGCAGGAAGGAAAGCCCACGTGACGGGCGGTAAAGGGCGGCGATGATGGGCGCAGAATGGGAGGGATGCAACCGTCTTGGCCCCCGGAACATCCCGAATCGAGCATTCATCCACTCAATCTTTCCGGTTGACGGAAGGGATGTGTCTCCTACTATGGCCGCCCTTTTTCAAACCAATCTCTCTCAAATCGTATGCCCGAAGTTCAAATCCGCAAAGGTGAGCCAGTTGACCGCGCGCTGAAGCGCCTTAAAACCAAGCTCGAAATGGAAGGCATCCTCGAAGAGATCCGCCGCCTGCGTGCCCATGAAACTCCAATGGCACGCACCAAGCGCAAGGCCCGCGCCACCGCCAAGCGTGGCAAGATCCGCTTCCGTTTCACCCTGCCGAAGGGCCCTGGTGACAACACGCCGACCACCACTTCCGCTTAGTTTTTCAGGCACTCTGCCTGATTCATCCTTTCAAAGGCTGTCTGTTCCGCAGACAGCCTTTTTGTTTTTACTGACTTTTGCAGCGGACCCCTGACTTCACAGCCATTCAAGCTCAGTCGTCAGCATCGTGTCGTCATCGAAGAGGAATTTTCCAACGAAGTGCTTCTTTTCGATCAGCATCTCAGCCAGCCAGTGGCGGTCATCCGTCCACATCTCCTCAAAGGGCAGCGCATTCAGCGGCGTCCATAGCGGGATGGCCTCAGGCGTCTCAATCGCCTCCCCCTCCCAGCGGGTGGCCCGGTAAACGTCCACATAAAGAGCCAGGCCATCCACGAACTGAAACCACAGTTCCCCATGCTTCACTCCATCAAGCGCGGTGACGTCAAGTTCCTCCTGAGTCTCGCGCACCGCGCATTCGAGTGAGGTTTCGCCCGGGTCCATTTTGCCTCCCGGCCCATTGATTTTGCCAGCGCCCAGGCCGCGCTTTTTACGGATGAGCAGCACCTGCTGGCTCTCCTCATCGACAATAAACATCAGTGTCGCGCGAACGCCGGGTTGCCAGTGCTGCCAGTCGGGA